>JANQLL010000020.1 GCA_028280605.1 Candidatus Gastranaerophilales bacterium | reverse complement strand
AAGAAATAGCAGAAAATTTTAGTGCTAAAACAGTTTCTACCACTAAGAAAAATAGTACATGTCGTAGGATTTTGTCAAAATGTGCACGCTACCCCTATTAAAGCTTGAAAGTTCTCTAGGTCGAGAATAAAACTGTTTCTTTAACTATTAAAATCTAACTATTTATTACGTTAACAATTATTTAAAAATTTATTAACCCAATTAAATAAAGTCATAAGCTCATATGGTTTTGGTAAGTATAGATCAGCTCCCGCATTTAGAACTTGTATTTTGTCATGTATTGTTGTTGATATTATAATTTTGATTTGGCTATATTGTTTTTTTATTATTGAACAGACATTAAAGCATTTATCATAATTTTTTTGATCTGCATCTAATATAATCAAATTAGGATTATAGTTGTGAATCATATCTGTTATTTCATTTAAGTTATTGGTGGCTTCAATATTGTAGCCTTGCATTTCTAATGTAGTTTTTAGCAAGAATGCCAATGCTGCATCAGGTTCTACGATTAAAATTTTAGTAGGCTCTGTTTTTTGCTCCAGGCAAGATTCAACCGTGCATATTTTTAGTTTATCGCTAACCCAGGATGAGCCTGGTTGATTTTTAGCAAGTTTGTATGTATTAATAACTTCATTGATCGCTTCTCTATAGTCATTAAAATTTCTGCACAGGTTTGATATGATGCCTATGCTTGTAGAAATAAGCGGAATCTTTCGTCCTACTTTATAATTGCCGTCTAAAATTAAATAGCCTCTGCTTGCATCTTCTTCTGAATAAAATTTTGGAGCGATAGAATCAAATGCATAATTTAAGAATGCTGCGATTTTATCAGACTTTTCCGGGCTGGTTATGATTATAAAATTATTGTTATTTAAATGTCCAAAATAGTCGCTTTTGCCTATTGCGGATTTAATTATTGCTGTATAAGCCTGTAAAACCTTGTCAGTTGCAAGGTCTCCATATATTTGACTGTAAGCGTCTAAATTATCTATATCTACGTAAAGCATAGCCCAAGTTATTTTTGAATTTATAGCCCTTTTTAAGGTTCTATATGTAATATTAGCAATAGGTAATAAGGTTATAGGGTCAGATAATTCTTCAGTATGCCTTCTTAAGTGAACAAATATTTTTAGAGAAAACTCTTCTGATTGTATTGGCTCGCTTAAGTAATCATCAGCACCGGCTTTTAATGCATTAAGTTTATCTTCCAGATAACTGGATTTTGATATAGCAACAATGACCGGGCGAAAACTTTGTGAGGAACTTCTTATTTGCGAACATAAAGAGGGCAAATCTTCATTAAAACTATCTGCTAATAAAATTAAATCAGGCTCAAGTGTTTTAACAACCGCTAATGCTTCCTCCATGTCATTAGCTATTACCGGATAGATATAGCTTTCTTGCTGAATGATTTTCTTATATTTTTGAGAAAGTTCTTTTCGTGAGTCAATAATTAAAACAACTTGTGTAAACATAAGTATTTAGTCTTTCTCTGAAAACTTTTTGCTGATTTGTAGTTCTGGAGTTGCAACAGGCAATTTAACAACAAAGGTTGAGCCATTACCATCGCTTTCTACATTTATTATACCATTCATAGATTCAACAAGTGATTTTGTTATGTATAAACCTAGCCCTGTACCATCAATTTGACGAGTTAGAGGGTTATCCAGCCTTGAAAACTTTGTAAATATTTTAGGCAAATGTTCTTCTTTTATTCCAATGCCTTGATCTATTATCTGTATTTGAATATAGTCAGGATTTTCCGGTTCATAGTTTGCGTTTATTGTTACTTTGGTTTGTTTAGGGGAATATTTTATTGCGTTATCGACCAAGTTGGTTAAAATTTGTTCTAACTTATCAGAATCTGTCCATACCGGAGGTAAATTAGGTATAATGTTTTTGTCTATATAGTGCTCTTGGGCTTTGGGCGATATTGTCTGTATAATTATATCAATAAATTCATTTAAATGAATTGCCTTGTAAATAGAATTATCCTTTTTAGCTTCCAGCCTTGATACTGTTAATAGGTCTTCTACTAACCTTGTTAGCCTGTCTATTTGGGTTTTTATTATAGTGATAAAGCGTTTTTGTTGTTCTTTATCAAGCCTGTCACCTGCGGTTAATAGAGTATCAGCAAAGCCTTTTATGCTTGTTAGTGGTGTTCTTAGCTCATGGCTAACTGTGCTTACAAAGTCTATATGCGCCTGGTTTAGCTTTGAGCAATCATTTAATAATATAAACTGGCAAATATATATGTCTTCTTCGATTAATTTATGTTTAACACTTACAGAAATTATTTCGTTATCATTAATTTTAATTTCTGCGGTGTGTTCATAATCTTCCGGTAAAAATTTTGAAGATATATTGCCTTTACAAATTGGGCAGCCCTCTTGTGGCAATAAAATTAAATCAGATAAAATTTTACCCAAAAGGTTTTCTTTTTTTGCATTAAAAAGCTCGCATGCGGCGTTATTTGCAAGCATGATTTTTAATGCACTATCGCATATTATTATTGGCGTTGCGATATTTTCATAAATATTTTTATAGATATTACGATTAGTCATAATTATTTAAATTTATCTATTGCAATATAAAAATAGTATAAAAATTTATAAAAGACAAATTGGTTAGGTCTGCTTAATACTACAGCCGTAAGTTGTTAAAAATGCAATAAATGTAAGACATTTCTTTTTTTGTAATGATAAAACTTGGATTTTGCTTGGTGCCTTCTTCTC
>JANQLL010000014.1 GCA_028280605.1 Candidatus Gastranaerophilales bacterium | reverse complement strand
ATATTTTCTTGCAAAATAATTTTATAAAAGCAAAGGGGTGGCTACTATGAACAAATTTATCGGCAAAATTTTGTTACTATCTATTCTTCTTGCTATATCAAATACTTTTAGCATTGCAAACGCACAAAGCCTTTCTGGCACATATGATGCGAATGATTATAACTATAATACCGAAAATAATATGGAAAATATCTTAATAATACTGGACAGCTCTTATAGTATGAAAGATAAAATAGGCGGCAAGCAAAAAATGGACATCGCAAAAGATGTTATCATAAGGGTACTAGAGCAAATCCCGCCAAATGTGAGAATAGGACTGAGAATTTACGGGCATAAATCAGGTATTCTAGGCCTAAGAAGCTGTCGTGCCTCAGAACTGAAAGTACCCATAGGTCACGATAATAAAAAAAATATAGCAGATCAGCTTTTTGACCTAAAACCCGAAGGCTGGACCCCAATCACGTATTCGATAAAACAAGCGCTAGAAAATGACTTCATTGGTGTCTCCGGCAAAAAAAGAATTATACTTGTAACAGACGGTATGGAAACATGTGACGGCAGTCCCTGTGAATATGTATTAAGCATAGTCCGGCAGAATATTGATATTCAAATTGATGTAATAGGTTTTGATCTCGATGAACCGGAAGCCATAGCTCAATTAAAATGTACATCTCTTGCAACAAAAGGCAAATTTTATAGTGCCAACACTGCGGCAGAATTATTTAAAAATCTAAAAAACAGTATAAATGCTAAAAAAGAAGTCCAAGGCAAAGTAATATTGCACTAAACAAGATATCTAAAAAGTTTATTGGAATTTTTATAGCTAAAAATGTTATTATAAGAATAACTAATTTTATATTAACTCTAAAATAGTCTACACACTTAAAATAATATATAAAATATAATTAATGAGTAGAATAAATGAGCAAGGAGAAGAATTAATAAAATGAATGCTAAAAAGAAACTATGTACATTTTTACTCTCAGCAGTGGTAGGGTTAAATCTTTTTATTCCAAGCATTGCAAAAACAGCTGAAGCACCTGTAAAAGAGCAAGCAAAAGCATCGGCAGTATCTTACTGTCAAGTAGCACCACTACAACTGGTGCAGCAACCACAATCATATATGTACCAAAACATTAAAATTGTTGGAACGTTTGATAAATTTTCAACCTTGGGTTTAGATTATAAACCTGCATTTAGGGATTCTAAAAAATATATTTCTTTTCTTTTAAGAAGATCAGATGTACCAAATGATTATGTAATACCATTATCAGAATTAAAACTTTTGATCAAAAGAGATAAAGTAGAAAAAATGAAAGACCTGGAGAGCGGAGACAAAGTAGAATTAACAGGTAATGTCTTTTCAACAGCTTTAAACGATCCTTGGGTTGACGTAAAAACTTTTAAAATTCTTTCATCAAAAAAGAAAATAAAAAAAGCAGATAAAGAAGGTAATATATAATTAAAGATTTATAAATACTAAAGAATCAAGAAAATACAAAGGATGATGGTCTTTGTATTTTTTTATATTAATAAAATCTTAACAACTCTTAATTTTTTATTAACAAATAAGCAATTTTAATAAAAAAAAATACTTTATAATATTGGGTAAAAACGACAGGAAACGGAAACGGTAAGACCGAAAAAGGTAAAAGGTATAATTTAACAGAAGTGTAAGGGTTCTAAAAAGAACCTTTTTTATTTTGTTCATATCTTACTTTTTGTTTGGATAAAATAATATAAAAAATTTAGGCAATTTAAGTAAAAAAAAATACTTTATAATATTGGGTAAAAACGACAGGAAACGGAAAAGGTAAAACCGAAAAAGGTAAAAGGTATAATTTAACAGAAGTATAAGGGTTCTAAAAAGAACCTTTTTTATTTTGTCCATATTTTTTAGCTTGAGATATAACTTTATTAAATTTATCAAAATAAAATTCTATACAGATTAATTATCAGGGTTACTGATGAACTTACATTGATAAGGCCTTAAACTAATTCATATTTGAGAATTTACGCCAATTATTATATTTGTTTGCTTAAACGGAAATATAATCAAATGTGAATAAATTAATACAAGGCAGAGGGGTTTTATCTTATGGCTTCAACGTTCAGGTTATTGATGACAAGTGATTTAGACGGTTTAGGCTGGGAATATACTTATAATTTGTGCAAATCCATGCAGCAAAAATCAAACATGGAAATCTGTATTCTTGGCTTTGGCAATTCTGCAAATGCAAACACACACTGTTTGCAGAATATACAAATAATTCCTACCAATTTACCATCAGAAAAAGAAATAAGTTCATTAAATGATAAAAATTATCTTGATAAGATAAAAAAAATATTGGAGCATACATTAAAAGATTTTAAACCTCATATTGTTCATTTAAACCACATTTTATGCAGTTCTGTCCTGCACAATTACCCAGCTTTGTTATATACACAAGGAAATATTTTTAGTTTATTTAAAAATCAAAAGAGCTCCTCTCAAAATTTTTTTGAAACCATAGATATAATGAAAGATGCTTTAAATAATTCTCAAGCAATAGTTATGCCCTCAATGCATTCAGCATATAATTTAGTTAAAAGTTTTGATATAAAAAATAAAATCAGAGTTATTTACAACGGACTACCAATTATACAGCAAGAAGATCTACATCTGAATTCTGATATTATAGTCGATGCATATATGCTAAAAAAGCATCAAGACATTAATTTATTGAATAAAATTGTTTCTAAACTACCAGACAATATAAATATAAAAGTATTAGATAATAATAAAATATTTTCACAAAATCGAAAAATTAAAAGCATCAGCTACAAAAATAATGAAGATATAGAAAGCGTATATAAAAGCTCATCAATATACCTATCACTCACCGGCGCAGAATCATTTAATATGATAAAAGCAGCTTACCTAAACTGTGCATTAATTGTTAATAATACTCCTGTGATGAAAGAAATGTGGGGAGATTGTGCCTGTTTATTCCAAAAGAGTAATCCCAATTCTCTCTTAAGAAGTATAAATAATCTTATAGAAAATAAAGAAAAGCTAAAACAGAGTATACAAAACTGTCATGCCAAGGCATTATCGGTATACAACTCTCAAAGAATGGCGCAGGAATATTTAAATCTATATAAAAATATCCTCAAAAAAAACATAGAATTCATGAAAAAAATGAACAGTTAAGCTACATTCTATGTTTACTATTTAGGCATAGATTGACTTAAGGTATACGCAAGAATATATAAAATTATTTAAGGTCCCATTATTTATGCTTGTAAGTTTTTAAATCAAGGCTTTTACGCCTAATTTGCAAAAAATTAGACATACTTCTCCCTTGGGTAGGTATAATTAAGAATAACATCTCCATTAAGCACTTTATTCACTGCTTTTAAAAGATTCACACATATTGCTTTAAAGGTGAATTGAGCTTGTACCTTTCTTTCTGCTCCAGTTTATCAATTTCAAGAATTTTATTATTTTTTAATTTTCCTTCAACTCCAAGGATAAAAAAGGTAAAAGACCAAGCTTTGATAATACTGCCAAGCCTGATGTTGCAAATGAACTTTATGAATTCTTCGTTAAAAGGTTCCAAGATAAAAGTATATCGGTTAAAACTGGTCAATTTGGGTCAATGATGGATGTAGGTCTAATCAATGACGTGCCTGTAACTTTTATCTTGGAAAAGAATTTCCCCTATGGGGGGTTAGGGGTGGATAAAAAATTTTTATTCCTTATTTAAATACTTTAAGTCTTTGTTATTAAAGACGGGGCTAGAATAATAAATTTTCTCACCATATCTTTATCCCACTGAATGCCAGCACCGGCTTTAAGTATTTCAATAGCTTTTTCAATAGGTAAAGCTTTTCTGTACGGTCTATCACTCACAAGTGCATGAAAAACATCTGCAATCCCAACAATTCTTGCACCATACGGAATTTCATCGCCTTTTAATTTATCAGGATAGCCTTTGCCATTTATTTGCTCATGGTGATGTCTAACTATCGGAATAATGTCATTTAATGAATGTATTGGCTCAAGTACTTTCAGCACACCTATTTCAGGATGCTGCTTCATAATATCCCATTCTTGATCTGTTAATTGACCTGGTTTTCTTAATACAGATTCCGGTATTCCAATTTTGCCGACATCATGAAGCATTGCACCAAGTTTTATTCTTTCAACTTCGTGTTCAGGTAAATTTAATGCTCTTGCTAAGGCTTCTGCATATCTTGATACAGCTTGTGAATGACCTCTGGTATATGGGTCTTTTGCATCAATTGCCCCGGCTAAAGATGTTACAACATCTAAATTATTATTATTTATTGATAAATTCTCACTATGGAACTGGTGAACAAGCTCTTCCTCAAAGTTTATACCATATTGAGAGTGCTTTTTAGCTATTACTGTAGCTAAAGAATTTAGAGCCATTTCATTCCAAAAGTCGATATCTCCGGCACTTACGACTGAGGCAACGCCATTTTTATCGCTTTTACTTTTAGAAATCAACATTGCCTGCTCAGCAATTAATAATAATTTTTCTTGCTCTTGAGCGCAGGTTGGATATGTTGATACACCAACATTTACCTTCATTGCACCAACATCGTCGATTAAGCTGCAAGAAATTATATAATTTAAATATTCTGCCATATAGCAGGCTTCTTCATTATTTGCATCAGGCATAATTATAGCAAGTTCATCACCGCCATAGCGCCCTGCAATATCTACATTTCTTATATTTTTCTTTATTCTGTCTGCCAAAATGCATATAATTTCATCGCCTTTGGCATGTCCGTATTCTTTATTAAGTTGAGAAATATTATTAATATCAAATATAATTACAGAAACCAGCTTATTACTGTCTTTAGCTTTTGTTATTTCTTCTGTTAGTTTAGCTTGAAATTCACCATGATTAACCAGTCCTGTTAAAGAATCTATATTTACATCCTGGGTTGAGGCTTCACTAAGTGTTTTATTTATTATATTTAATGTTATAAAATTAGATAAAACTTCTAATACATCATCATTTTGAGGATTCTTGACCGAAGCACCAGCTATTATCAAGCCTAAACATTCATCTGAATGAACTAAAGGTATTATAATTCCGTGAGAGTTATTTAAATAGTGAACATTTATAAAGCTAAAATCATCAATACAGAACTTCTTCTTTTTCAAGAAGCTTTTAATAATAGGATTTTCCTCATCAGTAAGTAAAAACCTTGAACTGTAAATGTTTCCTATATGATCAGTCAGCTTAACTTTTATATGATTGGAACTGCTAAATCCAAAAGCAGTAAAATTATAATTTAATTTATTAACAACTAAATTATGGAAGTAATTAAAGAGAGTTTCTAAGTTTTTTGTATGCTTTGCTGTTGCACAAAACTCTTTAAATATATCCAACGGCTCGAATGTATTTTGATAATTATTTATTCTTTGTGAATAATTGTACCCGCCATAAATCCTTGGAGAGGGTTTTTTACGAATTATTGGATTGCTATGAGAAACATTATCTTTTATTATATGTTCCTTACTAGCCTTTTGAGCTTTTTGGATACGTCTCACTTTTATTCCCTTCAAAAAAACAATTGTTAATAGTCATAATAAAACAAGTGAAGCTAATAAATTTTTTAAATGTTGTGAATAAACTTATAACCACTTAATAATTTTATACAATATTCTAGCATTAATTAAAACTATATTTTAAGATGATTTTTTATACATCGTATACTTAAATTAATAATCAATATCTTTTATGAATTTAAGTAACTTTTATTAATATTAATTTTTGTAAAAAACAAAGAGTTCTAGGTAATATAATCCTAAACTCTTTATTCTTTTATTCTATATTTTATATCTTATTTCAAATTTTATTCTTCTTTACTTGCTGGTTCTTCTTTTGCAGCTTCTTCTTGAGCTTGATTTTTGAATTCTTCTGGAGCATCCTCTCTATCAGGATTCCAACGAGGTAAGTTCATCTGTTTTCTTATTATACCTATACCAACGTGAACACGCCATTCGTCGACTTTTAATTGTTTTGCAATTATTTTATGACAACCTATAGGAGGTAATGGCAATAATGGAGTGTATAAATTCTCAATCGCCATTAACTGCTCTGGAGATACTGCCAACTTTCTTTTTGGATAAGGAAGCTTAGGCAAGTTCATTTTTTGTCTTATTAAATTTATTCCGAAAAATACTTTATTCGGCTCTAATTCTATATCTTTACCAATTACTTCATGGGCATCCGGATTTGGTAAAGGTAACATTGCTTTATATAATTTTTCAATTTCAGCAACTTGCTCTTTACTTATTAACAGACTTCTTCTAGGTCTTTGTTGTTGACCACCTCTAAAGCCACCACCCTGCGGTCTTCTAAATCCACCGCCACCTTGCGGTCTATTTCCATAGCCGCTACCTTGCGGTCTATTTCCATAGCCACCACCTTGTGGTCTATTTCCATAGCCGCCACCTTGCGGTCTATTTCCGTAGCCACCGCCTTGTTGTCTATTTCCGTAGCCGCCACTTTGTGGTCTATTTCCGTAGCCGCCACCTTGTTGTCTATTTCCGTAGCCACCGCCTTGTTGTCTATTTCCGTAGCCGCCACCTTGTTGTCTATTTCCGTAGCCGCCACCTTGTTGTCTATTTCCGTAGCCACCACCTTGTTGTCTATTTCCGTAGCCACCGCCTTGTCCTTGATGAGGTCTTCTGAATCCACCACCTTGGCTTCCGCCACCTTGGTGTCCATCACCACCTTGGTATGGTCTTCTTTGTTGATAACCACCTTGTTGATAACCACCTTGACCGTGACCTGACTGACGTGATCCACCTGAATGTGAATCATTTCTATCTTGTTGCTGTTGAGGCTGCGCATCATTTCCTATCGGCTGAGAAGATTTCTCTGGCAATAAAGGCTTTCTATCTGGATACAGACAGGATGGACATATTACTCTTTTGGGATTTTTTGTCTCGAATTCAGCGCCGCACTTTGAACACTTATTTACATACATACTATATTCAGCCCCTTGTAAAATTGATTGGCAAGGATTTTTTAGTTATTAAAACTTCTCTCTCCCACCAATTACCTTGCTACAATCCTATAATCACTACTAACCTATAATTATTTAATTCACAATATACTCAATTTTTAACTAATCTAATTATAATATAGCACAAAAAATATTCCAATTATTATTGTTAACTTTCAATACTTTATTGCACTAAAATAATGGTATCTTTTTCAAGTTATATAATGACATAAAACTTTAGTTTTGACTAGTGTTTAAAAATAATAATTAAAAATATACTTAATAAATTTTAATAAATTACCTTATTATAATTACGAAATTAATTATTAATTTTGTTTATTTTATAATTTTTTCTGTTGGTTTCAGACATAAAAATAATTGGTATTATAATAATATGGACAATTTAAAAATTAATATTAAAAATATAAAAGAAACAGAAGAATTGGCAAAAAAAATTGCGAATATTCTGGAAAAGTATAATGGTGGACTTTTATTTTTATATGGAGATATAGGTGCAGGAAAAACAACTTTTGTTAAATTTCTGGCTAAATATTTAAATATACAGGAAAAAGTCACGAGCCCAAGTTTTGTTATTTTAAACGAGTATCACTCCGGTAAAATGAGCCTTTACCATTTTGATTTGTACAGGCTGGAAAAAGAAGGCATCTCCTCAATAATAGACGAAATAAAAGAATATACTGAAGATGAAAACTCTTTAACGATTGTAGAATGGGCAAATTATTTTCAGGATAAGCTGCCTGAGGAACGGATAGAAATAACTATAGAATATGCGTTAAAAGAAACCAGAATTTTTTCTTTTAACGCTTATGGTTCAAAAAGTAAACAGATTTGTGACGAGATAAAAGAAAACCTAATCAAAAAATAAACCGCCTACATAGCTGCAGACGGCTCATTTTTTAGGCTATGAATATCTATCTATTAATTTTCTTCTTGTTGATTATCGTCAATATTTTGAATTGGCTCTTGCTGAACGTCTTGTTTTACATCCTGTGGTTTTTCCTGAGACTTCTTATTTAAATCTTTTATACTTAAGCCAATTCTATGCTCTTGAGGAGTAAAGCGCTTAATTAATACTGTTATTTCTTCACCTAAAGTTAGCGCCTCATAAGGATTAACAGGTTCATTAGACATTTCTGCCGCAGGTAAGAGAGCTTCAACTCCTGGGAATATATCTATGAATGCGCCAAAGTTTGTTATTTTATTAACTTTACCCTTGATCACTTCACCTTCTTTAAAATGCCCTTCTATTTTAACCCAAGGGTTTTCTTCCATTCTCTTTAAGCTTAAGCTAATTCTATTTAATTCAGTATCAATCTTAAGTACCTTAACTTGAACAGTTTGACCAAGTTTTAATACATCAGACGGATGCTTAACCCTTTGCCAAGATATCTCTGATATAGGTAATAGTCCATCAACGCCATTAATATCAATAAATGCACCGAAATCAGCGAGTCTTACAACTTCACCTTCTACTACTTGTTGAACTTCCAATTCTGACATTACTTGTGCGATAATTTCTTGTCTTCTTTGAGCGAGAGCTTGTCTTTGACTCAATATAAGCTTATTTCTTTTTGGATCAGTTTCTAAGATTTTAACAGGAATTTCCTGACCGATTAAACCGTCATGAGGCATACCTGTTCTAAGTTGACTAGCAGGCACAAAACCTCTTAAACCTAGAACCTCTACTATAACGCCACCTTTTACCAATGAAACAATTTTAGCAGTAATAGTATCGTCACTACTGCGATATTCATTGAGCTGAGCCCAACTTTTTGCAAGAGATACTCTTTTTAAAGAAAGAGTAATTTGACCTTCTTCATCTTCTTCCCTTAAAATATAAAATTCTCTTTTTTCACCTATAGTTACAATATCTTCCGGTTTTTCAAAAGGTACGTTTGAAAGTTCTCTAAAATACAAAACAGCTTCTGTCTTGCTACCTATATCAACAAGAACTGAATTTCTTTCAAACTTAACAACTGTTCCTTCAACTACATCAGCTATTCTGAAATTATAATCGTAAGATTCATTTAGTAATTTTTCAAATTCACTTAAAGGTGCTTTTTCTTTAACGGCTTCTGTCACGAACTTAGTTCTCCTATTTTTTTAACAACTTCTTCAATAATAAATTCAGGAGTGGATGCCCCTGCTGTGATACCGATTGATAATGATTTTTCAATGATATCGTTATAATTATCCAAGTCTTTTTCTGTTTCAACATGGATTGTATTAGTAATTTTCTCTGTTAATTCTGCTAAGTGAGTTGTATTTGCACTTGTTCTACCACCTACAACAATCATCAAATCAGAATCTTTTGCCAAGGCATAAGCATGCTTTTGCCTTTTAGTTGTAGCAGAACATATTGTATTAAACACTCTTAAATGTTTAGAATATTCTGCTATCAATGGCAATATTTGTTTAAATTTATCTATCTGCTGCGTAGTTTGAATAACAATACCAATATCTTTTGATTTTTTTATTATATCAAGATAAGTCTTTACATCTTCTATCGAAGAGACAACTATTGTTTCATTTTGCGCAATTATATCTGCATGTGCTTTGATTGCCAGAACCTCAGGATGATCAGCTCTACCTATTATAATTACTTGATACTCCTGTTGAGCTAGCCATTTAGCTTTGTCCTGAACTCTTTTAACATCAGGACATGTCGCATCTATAATAGTACATTCCTTTTGTTTAAGGATGTCAAGCTGATGCGGGGTTATACCATGAGTCCTGATTATGCAAAACCCATTAAGATTTTCAGGTATATCATCTAAAGTTTGAATACCATGCTCTTTTAATTTATTTATTGCCTGGTTATTATGGATTAATTGTCCTAATATATAGACCGGTTCATCGGGATTATCCAATTTTGTCTTTATTGATAAATCTATAGCCCTTTTAACGCCATAACAAAATCCTGCATATTTAGCTTTTTTTATGTTTTTAGTTGTTTGGATCAGTATCCTCAACCCCTATCTTTAGAGTTTAATGATAATATTTATGTTTGTATAGCATAATTATCATCATCAATTAGCTTTATATCATGTGAGTGATTAAATTTCAAACAATTTTTATAGATACTTTTATAAAAATATATAAAAATACCAATTTTTATTAAATTCATGCAACAAAAAAAGGATATTAATTGCAACTAAATTGCTATATAATGACTAAATAATTCTATGAATACTTTTCAGATTGTTTAATCTTGTTAAAGCTAATAGATTGACTCAAAGGAGATTAATATGTTTAACTTTGCAAATAAATCATTGTTAATTATATTTATGCTTGTTGTATCATCACAAGTTTTTGCTGCAACCCCCGGCAACTTTTTAATTAACGAAAATTTATCTAAATACGGATATTCAAAGGAAACCATTAGAATGGTTAATATGCAAAAAGCACGCTCAAACGGTAAATTTAATGAAATACCTCCTTCACCGGGAAGATTTAAGAAATTCTTACAGAATTTGGATTGGGATCCCGATATTACAAGCTCTGTACAAGAATTTGGAAACAGACGCATAGATATCAAATAAGAATATTATTAAAAAACACTTTAAAAAGCTGTCATAAGGCAGCTTTTTTGAATATATGATAATGATTCAATTAGAATGTTAAAATACACTAACTGCATATCAAAATTTTATAGATTTTTTTAGAAAAATATGTAAAAATAAAAAAATATATAATAAATATATAAAATCGTTGAAACATATTAACACTAAGGAGTGATAGCAGTGGAACCTAAAATTATGCACAAAAAAGCCTTTACCGCTATTGGCTTTAGCAAAGACTTAAAGACAGATTCAAATTTAGAAGAATTTAATGAATTATGGTCAAAATTTAATAACAATATTGAACAAATAGAAAAACGCAAAGGAAACCTAAATATAGGCATATATCAAAACAAGTTTGAAGATGGACTTCCTTTGGAAGAGTTTAACTATACTGCGGCTGCAATTACTGATGATGATGCAAATATACCTGACGGAATGAACAAAATTCAAATTCCTGAGTCTGATTATACTATATTTACACATTTGGAAGGTTATGAAACATTAAATAATACTTACAAATATATATATGATGAATGGTTAAAAAAATCAGATCATCAATTAGCGCAAACACCAAGTTTTACAATGGTATTACAAAGCTTTTTAACAGGTGCAATTGAAATAGAAATACATGTACCGATAATAAAAAGTAAAGTTTTAACATAAAAACATACAGTCAAAAATTATTTATATTCAAGCAGGCTCCCTTTAAAAGGGGGCTATTTGCTTAACTATACCCCCTCAAAAATACTTTTCAGATTCTTCAATAATGTAAAAGCTAATAAAGCAAACTATACTCTGAAAAGAATAATCTAAAATTTAATAGAGAACCAGTATAAATACTTTTTGTTAATTCCTTGGTTTAAATTCGTGGCAATTTATTAATGTACATGATAAAACATATAAAGTAGGAAATTTATGAACTTATGGAGAAAATAAATTGATTACAGTTAAAGATGTTGAAAATGTTGCAAAACTTGCAAGATTAGAATTAACAGATGATGAAAAACAAAAGTTTACTGAACAACTTGATAATATCCTTGATTATTTTAATCAATTAAACGAACTTGATACAACTGGTGTAGAACCGCTTTCTCACCCTATTCCAATATATAATGTAATGAGAGAGGATTCTCCAACAGAATTTAAAGAAAGAGAAATGATTCTAAATAACGCACCGGAAGAAGAGGATGGATACTTTAGGGTACCTAAAATATCTGAATAATAATATATAAACCAAAGGAATGAAGAATGACTAAGTATATATTTGTTACAGGCGGCGTTGTAAGCTCTCTGGGAAAAGGTATCGTAGCCGCATCTCTGGGTAAACTCTTAAGAGCAAGAGGTTATTCAGTTACTATACAAAAATTTGATCCTTATATAAATGTTGACCCAGGTACAATGAGTCCGTTTCAACATGGTGAAGTTTTTGTTACAGATGATGGAGCAGAAACAGACCTTGACCTCGGGCACTACGAACGATTTATTAATACAGATTTAGGCAAAGTAAATAACGTAACATCAGGTAGCATTTACTTGAGCGTTATAACTAAAGAAAGAAAAGGCGACTACCTTGGTGCTACTGTTCAAACCATTCCTCATATAACAAATGAAATAAAAAGCAAATTAAAAGAAGGATCCAAGAGTAAACCTGATTTCTTAATTGCTGAAGTTGGAGGCACAGTTGGTGATATCGAAGGATTACCATTCCTTGAAGCTATAAGACAATTTAAAATAGAAGCAGGTTTTGGAAATGCTTTATTTATTCACGTAACATTATTGCCATATCTGGCTGTATCTGGTGAATTAAAAACCAAGCCTTCTCAGCACAGTGTAATTACGCTAAGAAGTATTGGTATACAGCCTGATATTCTTGTTTGTAGAACTCAACAATCTATACCGAAAACTGAAAGAAAAAAACTGGCATTGTTTACCAACGTTACATCTGAAGCTGTTATTGAATGTCGTGATTTAAAATCTATTTATGAAGTACCTTTAGCTTTAGAAACTGAAGGATTAGCCAATGAAGTTCTTAAAAGATTAAATATGGATAATCCTCAGCCTGAAATGGGCGAGTGGGACTCTCTTGTAAAAAAGATTGTAGACTCTGAAAAAGTTGTTAAAATCGGTATTGCAGGTAAGTATACAAAACTATCCGATGCTTATATTTCAATAGTTGAATCTCTAAAACATGCAGGAGCTGCTGAAAATACAAAAATTGAAATAAAATGGATATCTTCCGATGAGTGTAATGATGAAGAAAAAGCAAAAGAGGCATTATCTGACATTCAAGGATTAATTATTCCGGGCGGATTTGGTTATAGAGGAATTGAAGGTAAAGTTAATGTTATAAAAATAGCAAGAGAAACTAATTTACCGTTCTTAGGCCTATGCCTTGGCATGCAGTGTTCTGTTATTGAATTTGCAAGAAATGTTGCTAAATTTGAAGATGCTAACAGTTCTGAGTTTGAACCGGAGTGCACAAATCCAATTGTAGACTTAATGCCTGACCAGGAAGGCTTTACAGACTACGGCGGCAGTATGAGGCTTGGCGCTTATGAGTGCCACTTACAACCGGGAACAAAAGTAAGAGAAATATATGGACAAGACGTTATTTACGAAAGACACAGACACAGATATGAAGTTAATAACGACTATAGAAATGCATTATCAAAAGCCGGTCTTGTATTTTCAGGGCTTTCTCCTGACAGCAAGCTGGTTGAAATTATTGAGAATCCTAATCACAAATTCTTTGTGGCAACTCAGTTCCACCCGGAATTTAAGTCAAGGTTAGAAAATCCTCATCCGCTATTTGTGCATTTTGTAAAAGCGGCATTAACAACAGAACAACAAACAACAATTTCCGAAGTAGAAGAATAGTTAAAATTTTAAAATATAAAACAAAAAAAATAATCCATTACAAAGTCTTCCTCTTTTAGCCTTAAGAGAATAAAAAATTTTTTTGGCCCCTTTAAGGGAGGATTAGACCAGGACGAGGTATAAAAGGGCACATTTATCCTGTAGACGAATAAATTGCTCTTTTAAAATTAAATTCTGCTTGGCTAGAGCAGCCTTTAAAGCCTCGTTATATAAGCAATCAGCATTTTTCAATGCTTGATTTACTACTTTATTATTAACACTTACCCTGTTTAATACAGGCTTTTTGTTTTTATATATATTATTTGCAACTGACGAAGTTTCGGCAATACAATTATTATTCTGTTTTAAATTTATTTTTTCTATAAATTCTTTTAAAATCTCATATATATTAATAAAATAATTATCAATATGCGCAAAGTAAGAAAAAGAAACTGCTTTCTTTCCATTAATATTAAATTGTGAAATAGTAGTGCATAAAAATACAATTATACTCCACAAGATAATGTATAAAATTTTTGCACATTGATTTGAATTCATCTTCTTACCTTTTTTATTTAATGTTAAAATATACTTATCTTATATCCTTATCATATATTTTAACATTTTTTTTAAAATCCCGCAGGCTATTAAAAGGGATAAATACTATTTTTGTAACATTTCTTAAAAACTTGACGCAATTTTTATCTCAAATTATTTTTAAAATTATTATATTAATTATAAAAAAATTAAGGATAAATATAATGATTAAAAATACACTTATCGCTTTTCTGTTTATTTGCATTATTACAATATCTGCTCAAGCAGAAGAAATTAAGATAGAGAAAGCACAATACAATAATACTTCTGATAATGGAGTTATATTTGAAATAAATTATGATGATATAAAAAAAGACAAAAATTTAGTTGATTATGATCTCAAATTAATAAGAAACAATATTAATATATATAAAGACATACACCATGTACCAAATAACATCAATTGAAGTACAGGTGGGTCATTTTATTAGTCAAAACAACTTATCCTGTTTTATAATAAAATTAAGCATATATTGACCAATATCTTTAAGGAATAATATTTAATGGATAAAAATCAAGCCTTAATGTTATTAAAACAGGCTAAACAAGTGGCAAATAATTCCTATGCTCCTTACTCAAAATTTCAAGTAGGGGCAAGTATTTTATTTAAAGACAAATCTGTAGTTCAAGGCTGTAATGTGGAAAATGCAAGCTACGGTCTAACCCTTTGTGCGGAAAGAAATGCTTTATCCACAGCAATCAGTCTTGGAAAAAACAAAGATGATATTTTGGCAGTGGCTATTTATAGCCCCAACACAAACAAATGCTTTCCATGCGGGGCATGCAGACAATGGATAGCTGAATTTTCTTCTGATATAAAAGTAATTGTAGAAAACAATAATGGTAGTGCTTTAATCTACACAATTAACGACTTATTGCCATATTCTTTTTATTTGAATACATAAAACAAAAAAATAAGAAATTATTAACTTGGGTTGTCTATATATATTATGCCGGTTCCACCTGTTTCAGGATCAAGCGGATTTGTAAATTGAGCTTGTTGGCTTCCTGCATCAATAATAGACTGAGAAGATCCATACCAGCCTGAATATTCAAGAGAATCATTTATACCATCACCGTCACTGTCAGCAGAAGATGGATTTGTACCTAAAATTGTCTCCAAAAAGTCAATTAAACCATCACCATCAGAGTCTTTATTAAACTCAATTGTGCTTATTAACCTTGTATGGTGTAAAACAGCAACGGCATCAATATCAGCTCCGGCAGTTATTGATGAATTTTCTCCTATTAATAAAACCGGTTTTGTTGCATCTTCCCTTAAGAATCCGTCAATAGAATTATCATCAATAATCTTTAAATACTTTACCCCTTTTACATTGCCGTCATATATAACATTACCAGTAGAGTCAGTACAGGTTTTACCAATATCAAAAATACCACTACCATAAAATTTAGCTTCTTTTGTTGTTCCAGATGCATAGTTAACATTAGCCAGATAAGAGCCAATTGGGCTGGTACTGGGATCAATATCTACAGGAATACCTGTACAGCTTATATTTACCCAATTTATACCGGCACCCGTCATTACCTCATTTATATATGGATTATCAGGATCAGCATCATTGCCTGCAAATAAATAATAACCATCAAGATTTCCTATTTCTCTTACGTATAGATCAGCTCCCACACCATCCATAAGAGGCATGGTAAAACGCATAGTCAAATAACCACCGGGTCCCAATGTTAAAACCTTATTATCAGGAGCTCCTAATGCTCCATCAAATAACATATTAACATTTTCATTATCACCTACAGGTTTTCTAACATCACTATCACCACTTGTTTCTCTTATTATACTTCCGGGGCTAAATCCTTTAGGGAAATTTGCATTTAAATAGTAAGGGGAGGAAACAGCTGCAGCCTGAGCCTGTACTCTAACAGCATTTATACCTATAATTTTTGCAAAGTAAGTTCCCACATCCAAAGTGGCAAATATTCTAACTGCTTTTGACTGGCCATTAAAAGTGATTACAGGTGCTGTAGCATCCGCAATCATAGGATTAGAATTTATCATCTGGTTATAAGTATCTGTCATTATTGTTACAACTTGACTGGTATCAACCGTAACATTGCCCGCTGCATCCTGCTGAGGTTCTAAATTTGATGATCCGACAAGAGCTACTGATTCTACAACTTTTTGCAGTTCATTTCTGGCATTTATTATCATACCAAGATCTGTAACAAAACTGGCAAATCCCATTAGTGTAACAATTCCTAATGCAAGAATAATTAATGATACACCTTTTCTTTTATTATTTTTTATATATTTCATTTTTTTATCCTATTAAATTACTTTACTTTATTGGAAACATTAAATAAGCTGCCTTCTAAAACTTTTAACTCTTCAGAATCATCAAGAGTTATTACTCCGGCCGATTCTACACAATGTATAAATTGGGCTTTTTCTGTAACTGCTAATGCCGGATCGGTATTCCATGTTTTAAAACGCCTAATAACAAAAAGAGTCCCTGCTTTATCATAGGTAATATACTTAAAAGGCCCAATATTTTTGTTTACTGCCGTACATGCACCACCAACCATCTCGGAGCCTACTTTTGTAAATGATATATCAACTAAAGTAACTTTTTGTACAGGTGGTATATAAGTGTTTGCAGGATTAGCTATATTTGGAGCCCCAGCAAAGTCAAAGGGACCTGTATAATATATCGAATAAGGAGCAGCGCCAGTCAAAGGATCAGCTGCTGGCTCATTTGCCGTAACTGTATATTGAGAGGGAGTGCCACTACAATCAGAAATTGCAGAAGATACTGCTGCGCCTATTGCAAGTGTAGTAGCATCTACATTTTCAGGTAAACCATACTCTACCATTGCTGGATCTATATTAACAGTTTCCTCACCATCAATTATACCGTTACCATCAACATCTATATATTCCGGATCATTATCCCATGCATTTGGTATACCATCATTGTCATTGTCCATAATAATATCAACTATATCAACAGGTGTTCCGCCAGTCGTCATAACACCTGTTGCCGCATCAATACCAAAGTCAAACTTAAAAGCATTTTCTGCATCAACCGGCTTTGTTGCATTTGGTACATACAATCTTAAAACAAAATTATCTCTTATAAAATTATGATTGAAGATTGTTTCCGGTCTGGTTGGACCGCTCACTACTTTAATTGGCTCCATAGATCCATAAGACGGGTTAGTTGAATCAAGGAGCATACTAATTCCACGCTTATTAAGATTATCTAAATTTATATCAGTCATATCAGAAGTACAATCTGATGCGCAACTTATGCAATCCTCCTGACCACACCAAGGAATGCCCAAATTAAAAACAGGATCTGCATCTTGAAACATAACCCGTCTGCCTGTGTGACTGGGGTTTGTATCTATTTTTGAATATACTGCTTGAGAAAATCCTAATGATGTAAGCACCCATGTATAAGGTATTTGAGTATCAAACAAAGTTACAGAATAATATGGAGATTTCACAAAAAGAGTTCCTGTTTGAATATTAATCACAAGGTTTGCAGGCAATAAATCTTCTCCATACCAGTTTACCAGCCTGGCATAAGTATAATCATCAGGACCAATACCAACTAAAAAAGCTACACTTTTTCTTAAATCTATAGTATTTACTGCATCTATGACAAAATCCTGATTTTTTAATACACTGGTTCTTCCGTCAAAATTTGTGGCTGTTTTGCCAAATGAAGAAAGATCCATTGTTGATAATGCTGAATCTAAATTATTTGCCCGTAAAAGAACATCATTTACTATTTGAGTTGATGTAAAAGTATATTCTGTGGGGATTATATCTGATCCAAAAAAGTTAGTTAACGAGAAAAAGGGCTTGTAAACATAATTAACTCTAATAACAGAAGTTAAACTATTAGGAACTTTTTCTATAGTAACAGCTAATGAGTCAGAATAGGGCAGGCCTTGATCATCAAAGTAAGTTTTAAGGTCATCTTGAATACTGGTTATAATAGCAGCCTCTTTCGCCGCATCATTGCCAGGCTGTGAATATAACTGATTTACTTTTATCATTGATAACTTAACTGACTCTGATAGAGATATTCTTGCATTTATAATATAACCAAACTCAACAATAATAACCAAAACTACTATTATAATCGGCAAAACAAGTGCAAACTCTACCAACTGTTGTGCTTTTTTATTTGTTTTCATCGTATACAAAAACCCCATGATTAATAACTCACTAAATTATTAATCGATAAATTTTAAGGAATATTTAGTCTTTAATTTATAAAAATATATAATTTGTTACAAAAAAAGAAAAATAGCTATATCTCATCCTCCCCTATTTTATGAAATAATTTTTCTTTAATATAAGAAAAACATATTGTAACGTTCCTGAGTTCCATAATATAATTTTTACAAATATTTTTTATGACATTTTTATTTGAGGGAGAAGAGCATGGTATTAGAAATTACTAATATAATTAATGGGACTAATGATGATGATTTATTAAATGGAAGCAGCGAAGAAGATACTATAGAGGCTTATGCCGGAAAAGATACTTTATCAGGTGATGAAGGCAACGACAGTTTAAATGGTGGCTCTAATAATGACCTGTATATCTTTAACCAAGGTGATGGGCAAGATACAATAAATGACTCTTATCTTTATGGTAATTACAATGCAGGTAGTGATACCTTAAAATTCGGAACAGGTATTACTCAAAGCTCTTTAACATATATCGGCAGCGAATTCGATATTATTATTAACTTTACAGATTCTTCTGATAAAATTACCTTAAAAAATCAGATTAATATTAATAATCGTATTGAATATTTTGAATTTGCCGATGGATCTTCTCTTACTTTTTCTGATATAGAAAGTAAACTCGCTACTATCGGCACAAGTGCTGATGATTCTATAGCTGGATCATACTTTGCAGAAAGTATTTATGGCGGACTTGGCAATGATACTATTACTACCGAATCCGGCAATGACACTGTATACGGAGAAGCTGGCAATGATCGTATTATCGGCAGCTTGGGCAATGACAAATTAAATGGTGATACGGGAGATGATACTATAGAAGCTAATGCTGGAATCGATACTCTATCAGGTAATGAAGGTAATGATAGCTTGAATGGTGGCTCTGACAATGACCTGTATATCTTTAACCAAGGTGATGGACAAGATACAATAAATGACTCTTATTTTTATGGTAGTTATAATGCTGGTAATGATACCTTAAAATTCGGAGCAGGTATCACTCAAAGCTCTTTTAAATATAGTGGCAGCGAATCTGATATTATTATTAATTTTATCGATTCTTCTGATAAAATCACTTTAAAAAATCATATTAATATTAATAATCGTATAGAAACTTTTAAGTTTGATGATGGCTCTTCTCTAGCATTTTCAGATATAGAAAATAAACTTGCTACAATCGGTACAGGTGTTGATGACTCTATAGCCGGATCATACTTTGCTGAAAGTATTTATGGAGGACTTGGCAATGATACTATTTCAACCGGATCCGGCAATGATACTGTATACGGTGAAGCTGGTAATGATAGTATTATCGGCAGTTTTAGCAATGACAAATTAAATGGTAATGCTGGAGATGATACTATGGACGGTTATGCGGGAAGTGATACATTATCAGGTGGTGAAGGTGATGACTACTTAAATGGTGGTGCCGGTAACGATACCTATCTTTTTAATAAAGGTGATGGGCAAGATATTATATATGATTTTTATATTAATAATGATTATAATGCCGGCAATGATACATTAAAATTTGGAACAGGCATTACTCAGGATGACTTAAGTTATACAGGAAGTGATTTTGATATCATAATAGACTTTAAAAACTCAACTGATCAAATTATTCTGATTGAGCAAGCAAAGAGTAATCATCGTATAGAAGCTTTTGAATTTGCAGATGGATCAACGCTAAGTTATTCTGATATAGAAAGTAAACTGGTAATAACAGGTACAGATGAAAGTGATTATATATACGGCTCTAATTTGGCCGAAAAAATATATGGTTATGCAGGTGATGACCAGATATATGGACAGTCAGGAGATGATACAATACTAGGAAGTGAAGGAAGTGACGGTCTTTATGGGGGTGACGGCAATGATACATATGTATTTAATAAAGGTGATGGTCAAGATATTATATATGATTATCATGCAAGTGTAAATTATGATGCCGGTAATGACACATTAAAATTTGGTTCAAGCATAGTTGAATCTGAGACTATATTTACTAATTTTAATGGAGACTTGATTATAACATTTGCTAATAGTCCCAATGATAAAATAACTGTTATTGGGCATTACTCCAATTCCTTAAATAAAATAGAAAATTTTGAATTTACCCCCTTTAATCAAATTGATGGAGATGCCAATAATAATAAATTAACAGGCACAGCAGAAGATGATTCGATAAGAGGTTTTGAAGGGGCGGATACACTTATTGGAAACGATGGGTATGACAACTTATTTGGTGATGCTGGAGATGATATACTATTGGGAGGCCAAGGTACTGATACTCTTACAGGTGGAATGGGGAACGATAGTTATGTTATTAATGACTTAAACGACATTATTAACGAAGATACTAATGCTGGAATTGATACTATTTATACTTCTTTAACATCTTATACTCTTGGTACAGATATTGAAAATCTAACACTCACAGGCTATAACTATGACAACGATATACAAAATTTTGTTGAAGCAGGAAAAGGTCATAACGGCATAGGTAATAGTCTTGATAATGACATTTTAGGCAATAACCTTAATAATAATATTACCGGAGGTCAAGGTAATGATTACATTAAAGGTGGAGCAGGCAATGACACCTATAACTTTAACTATAATGATGGTGTTGATTTTATAAAAGACACTTCAGGTACTGACACCATATATTTTGAGGCATCAGTCATTAAAAACACAGCTATTTTCTATAAAGATGCTTCAAATTTATATATAGATTACGGTACAACAGAAGGTGTTGATAAAATAACAGTTGAGGGCAAAGACTCTATAGAAAGAATAGAACTATCAAGTGGAGAGTACCTGACAAATGATGATATAAACCTGGCAATTCAAGAGGTTATAACATATGCAGAAGATAATAGTATTCCAATAAATAGTTTTGATGATGTTAGAAGCAATGCAACCCTAATGAGTATGATTACAACTGCTTGGAATTAACTGAAGTCGTAACAGGTTTTTACAAATTCTCCCTTTGCAAGCTGAATATTTTAAGCTTTTCAAATCTTTTTACTTAAGATCCACAACACTTACACCATCGCCACCTTCTGACTTATCACCCGACCTGAAGTTTGCAACATAAGGAGAAGATTTCAAATAATCTCGTATTGCTTGCTTTAAAGCGCCGGTGCCATGGCCATGAATTAAATATACCGGTGTCAAGTTGGATAAAGCAGCTTCATCAAGATAAAGATCCACTTCAATAAGAGCATCTTCTACCTTAAAACCTCTTAAGTCTAATTTATTACTAACTCTTATTTTAGTGAGCTTAAAATTTTTATATTTTTCTTGAGTTTTTACTTCTTGTACAGATTTCTTTCGCTCTGATTTATATATTTTTGAGGCTTTAACATTGGTTTTTAGCAAGCCTATTTGAACTTGTACGTTTTTATTTTTATCAGGCATTCTCAATAGAGTTGCATCCTGCTCTAAATCTTTTAAATAAACCTGATCGCCAATTTGTACATTATTCCAGTCAACTTTTTCAATCTCTGGCTCTAATCCTTCCTGCTCTTCGGCAGTTATATCTCTTAAGCCTGACTCTACTTTGGTTATTTTGCCTGCTCCTCTTCTAAGTAGTTTTTCGCTTTTAGTACGCTTGATTTCGTTTAAAATGCCTTTTAATTCAGAACGTGCTGCTAGTATTTCGCTTTCAAATTTTTTCTTGTAAACAGTAAGTGTTTTTTTCTTTTCCTGTCTTAATTTTTCTATATTTTCATTATATTCTTTTTCAAGTTTTTCCAGTTCGTCTTTTGTTTCTTCAACTTTTTGGGCATCTTTTGATAAGCGCTGTTGAGTACTTTGAAGCTCTTCAAGAACTATACCGGAAGGGTCTTTTTGCGTTAAGTATATTTCCTGAGCTTTATCTGCAACGCTTTTACTTAATCCTAAATTGCTTGCTATTGTAATTGCATTACTTTTACCCGGAATTCCCATTAACAACTTATAAGTTGGAGCAAGCGTTTCTACATTGAATTCAACACTTGCATTATAAAAGCCCTTTTGTGTATAGGCTAATGATTTTAATTCGCCGTAATGAGTAGTGACTATAGTTCTTGCACCTTTGCTGTAAAGCTCTTCTAGTATTGACTGCGCTAGCGCAGAGCCTTCTGATGGGTCAGTACCGGCTCCTACTTCATCAAAAAGCACTAAAGAGTTGTCGTTAACAGCATTTAATATATTTATAATATTTACCATATGACCAGAAAAGGTTGATAAGCTTTGAATCACACTTTGCTCATCACCAATATCAACAAATATATTTTTAAATGGATAAATATTAGCTTCATGTGCCGGTATATGCAAGCCTGCTTTTGTCATAAGAACACTTAGTCCGACTGTTTTTAATAAAACAGTCTTACCGCCGGTATTTGAGCCGGTTATAATTAAGCTGGTCCAATCTTTTCCTATTTCAAAATCATTAGGAATAACTTCTTCTATAACAGTCATTAATACAGGATGTTTAACGCTTTTTAAAGATAAATATTTATCGTTATTTAAGTCTGGTTCAATTGCTTTTAAAAATATACTATACTTTGCTTTTGCAAAAATAAAATCAAATTCTGCAAGTGCATAAGTTGCTCTAGTTATTTCTTCGCTATTTTCACCTATTTTATTAGATAGTTCAGCAAAAATTCTTCTTATTTCCTGATCTATTTTTAATTCTGTTTCTCTTATTGAATTATTTAATTCAACTATTGCTTTGGGTTCTATAAAAAACGTTGCGCCACTTGATGATGTATCATGAACGATGCCTGGCACTAATGACTTAAACTCAGCCTTTACCGGAATAACATACCGATCTTCACGCTGAGTGTATACTGATTCTTGCAAGTATTTTGAAACTTGGGATGATTGAATTAAATGATTCAATTTATTTTTTAAGTTAAAAGTCTGGTCTTTTAGGCTATTTCTTAGCCTTTTTAATTCTGGACTTGCCGAGTCCAATACATTACCTGCGTTATCAAATATATCAAGTATATTTTCTTCCAATTCTTTGTTTTCGTATAAATTTTCATTTAACTGCGCTAACTCGGGAGCTTCTTCCTGATATCTTATTAAAAAGGATTTTAAACGCCTTGATGCTCCGATAGCTTTGGCAACATCAATCAATTCTGTACTTCTTAAAGTATGACCTGAGCGAGCAAGATCAACAAATTCAAATATATCTGTTATGCCACCCATTGGAGGATGTATTTGATGATCCAGTAAAAATTTTGCCTGAGTTGTAAGGGCTAATTCTTCCTGTATTTTTTTTATATCTGTAAAAACAGGTGTATCTAAGCAACGCTGTTTACCAATTGAGCAGGTTGCAAAACTTGCCAGTTTTTCTAATACTATATTCCATTCAAGGAGTTTAAAAGTTTTTTCTTCACTATGCATAATTTTATTTTTCTTTATTTTTATTTATTTAAAACTAAAATAGTTTGAACCAGAATAAAATAAACATAACAGAAAAAGAATTAAAAATATGCAAACAACTCAGTATAATTTAACTAAAGTTATTGTTTTAACGGAAAGTTTTCTTTTTGTTGTTGCATTAATATGAAGATATTATATTAAAGTTAATCCCTTTGCCTTAATATCATTTAATTTAAAAGATATTTTACTGGCATTTACTGCATGTTTATTATTAATTACTATTAATTTTATTTCAATTACATATTTATCTAAATATAAAAAAAATTCATATACAAAATTAGCAACAGCTCTTCAAGATATGAGCTGGCAACAAGCTATAATAATAGGAATAGTGTCCGGTACAGCAGAAGAATTTTTTTTAGAGGAGTAATACAGCAACAGTTTGGGATTATTTTTGCATCTTTAATGTTTGGGCTATTTCATATAAGTGATAAAAAAACTATTAATTATGGTATTTCACTGTACTCGTAGGATTTTATCTGGGTGGGCTATACCTTTTAACAGGCAATTTATTAGTACCTCTTTTGGTGCATATTATCAATAATATTCTGGCAATCCCTTATATGAAACGCTATAATAAATAAAAAATAATTAAATTTAATGAAAAAATTAATTTGAGGCTTATCAAAAATGGAAAAATTAATAAAAAAGAATGATGCTCATTTCATAATAAATCCTGAATTATCTAACGGAAAAATTATTGATATATTTGCAACCGAAAAAATAGTAAGTGATTTTAGCGATAAAACAATACAACAAGCTGTAAATACAGCTCTAACCGAAGGTGTAAGTAAAATAAACCTTAATGCTGATGCTCACGAAGGCTATGGTTGCCCGATCGGAAGTATGGTAACAACTAAAGATTCTATTATGCTTGGACCGGTAGGCTATGATATAAGCTGCTCTGTGTCTTATTTACAAACAGATCTGGATCCAAAAATTTTAAAAGATAAAACAGCAAGAAGGGAATTAATCAACAAAATATGCGAGTATGTACCTTATGGTGTAGGCAAAAACAGAACAAAAAAACAGCTAAAAGTAAACAAAGATGAATATTTTTCCATTTTAAACAATGGAACTAAAAATCAATATTTGATGAGAGACTTAGGTATACCTTTAGAATGGTTAGAAAAACTGGAAAGAACTCATTTACCGGCAGATGCAAGCATCTTAAGCGAACAGGTTATAAAAAGAGGCGAAGGTCAAATAGGTTCTTTAGGTAGCGGAAATCATTTTTTAGAAGCTCAAAATGTTAAGATACTGGATAAAAACCTTGCATCGACATGGGGTATTTCAGAAGGCGTAGGATTTCTAACCCATTGTGGATCAAGAGGACTGGGGCATCAAATCGCAACAGAATATTTTAAAAAGTTGTGGGATTATTTTAATGTTAATAATATTCCATTGGCTGACAGAGAGCTTGTATGGGCACAAACGGATTCACAAATAGGACAAGACTATTTATTGTCTATGGGATGTGCTGCTAATTTTGCTATTGTTAACCATTTAGCTCTTAATAAGGTTGTTAAATCCGCTATTGAAAGCTTGTATCCAAAGGCTAAAACCAATTTTGTTTATTTAATTTCTCATAATCTGGCGCAATTAGAAGAAATCAACGGTGAAAAATATTATGTACACAGAAAAGGCGCAACAAGAGCATTCCCAGCTGGTCATCCAGCTTTAAAGTCTACAAAATTTTATGAAACCGGTCATCCAGTAATTATTCCTGGTTCTTCTATTTCAGGCAGCTCAATAATGGTTGGTTTAGAGTCATCTAAAAATAATTATTACACTGTACCTCATGGCGCTGGACGATGTATGGGGAGAAATGAAGCTAAAAGAAACCTAACACAGAGCTATGTAAACAAAAAAATGGAAGAAGCTGATGTTTTAACTAACATGCGAAATTATCCAGTGGATGAGTTTACAGAAGCATATAAAGATTATGATGAAGTAATAAATTCTATTTGCAAGGCAGGTCTTGCCAGGGAGGTTGCTAAATTAAAACCTATTCTTGTTATAAAAGGCAATTAAAGAAAAATACAACTCAAAATAATAATAATTTAATTTAAAAGTATTTATGAACTACTAACAAATTTTGCTATTTTTTGCTTTAATATTTTAGGTTAAATATATACAGATAAAACAACTAAAATTTTAAAAGGAGCAAAGTTTAATGTGATTAAAACGTTCAGCAGCAATCGGTAGTAATATGGCACAATTAGCTAAGGGAAAACCTTTGGAAGAAAAGGGCTTAGTGTTACTAATTCAGAATTAAGAAAACTCGCCCGAATATGGTTAGATAAAGGCGAAAAATCTTTAGATGAAATTTGTGCTTTATATGATGCAAAGTTAAATGCAGTAAAACCTTCTGAATTTTTTAGTGAAAATCCTCATGCTCAAAAATATATAGAGTATTTAAAGAAAAAGTTAGATAAAGGTTAAGCAGTGCATATACTCCTTGAAGCAGCTAATGAACAAAATGACTACTATTACTTACTCTCATACATTATCTCCAATAAACTAACTCTCCAAGCTAAAATTACAAAAGATAAGTCTACTCATTTTTTTAAATTGACAAAATTCAGCCTTAAATTTAATATCTTTAAAATTTAATCTTTAAAATATACATATAGAAATATTAAGAACTATACTTTTAAGGACCTATAAGCTAAAATTTTATTGAATACTTTTAAGGAAAAATAAAACTTAAAAAAGGGCGAGCGGGTCGGTCTAGCCGACGAAAAGCAAGCCCAAAAGAGAAAAATCTCCTTGATAGGGAGTAGGGAGTAGATATAAAAAATGCTTTATATTCAAGGATACGGAATTTTATTTGCATTTATATTGTTTTCTCTGGCTTTTGCTACAGCAGCAATAGTAACATCATGGTTTGTACACCCTAAAGCTCCAAATAAAAATAAAAATTCCACCTACGAATGCGGAATGAAAACCTTTGGGGACTCCAGGCTTCAATTTGATGTCAAATATTATATGTATGCTTTAATGTTTATAATATTTGATATTGAAGCAATTTTTCTATTTCCATGGGCTGTAGCTTATAATAAATTAGGACTATTTGCACTGATAGAGGCTATCATTTTTATTTTAATACTGGTTTTAGGTTTGATTTATATATGGAAAAAAGATTTTTTAAAGTGGAAGTAAATAAAATGCCATAAGACAATAAATTAAAGGTATATGGGTGTATGAGTATAAAAATAATTCTTACAGCAGTAGATTATGTATATAATTGGGCAAGGTCAAATTCGGTATGGCCAATGACATTCGCAACATCATGTTGTGCTATAGAAATGATGTCAACCAGTGCATCTAACTTTGATATTGCACGATTTGGCTCAGAAGTTTTCAGAGCTACACCAAGACAAGCTGATTTAATGATAACAGCAGGTACAATTACGCACAAAATGGCACCCGCAGTAGTTCAACTTTACGAACAAATGCCTGAGCCCAAATATGTGCTTGCGATGGGTGCTTGTACTATTACTGGTGGCATGTTTGAAAATGATTCTTACTCTGTAGTGAGGGGTGTAGACAGATTAATACCCGTTGATGTTTATTTACCGGGATGTCCACCAAGGCCGGAAGCTCTTTTAGATGCTATTATAAAATTACAAAAAAAAATGAAAACGGAATCCTTGTTAGAGAGAAAACAATATCTGGAAGCTCATAAGCCTAAAGTTAAATATAATGAAGACTCAGAACTTGTTTTACTATTAGATGGTTTAGATATTTATCATTGGGGGATACAAAAGGAGAGTTATAAAGAAGAAGTTGGTGTATAACAATGATGGAAAAAATTAGTGTAATAAAATATCAAACTCTTAAAAAGCTTAAAAGCTTAAATATAAATTGTGAATGGCAAAAATCAGATACTAATGAGACCTCAATTATAATTGTTGATGCTAATCATATCTGCAAGATTATTGAATTCTTTAAAACGCAAAGCGATGTTAAGTTTGATATTTTATTATCTGTAAGCAGTGTAGACTTTCCTGAACATTTTGAGGTTTCTTATCACCTGCTTGACTCGACTTTTAAAAATCAAATAATTATTAAAGCAAGTTTATCAAAGGAAAATCCAACAATCGAAAGCATTGCAAATATATATTCTGCTGCAAACTGGCACGAAAGAGAAAATTATGACCTTATGGGGATAAAATTTAAAAATCATCCTGATTTAAAAAGAATTTTGCTAACTGATGATTGGCAAGGGCACCCTCTAAGAAAAGACTATGTGCAAAACGATGAGCGGTTAATTTGGAATCAACGGTAAGAGGAGTACAGATGCAAACAGAAACAAAGCAAATGAGAATAAACGTCGGCCCTCAACACCCCAGTACTCACGGAGTATTAAGACTTCTAGTCGACCTGGAAGGCGAAGTAATAAAAAATATAGAGCCTATTATAGGTTATTTACACCGTGGTATGGAAAAACTGGCTGAGTCAAGAACTTATTACCAGTATCTACCGATGGTTGACAGGGTGGATTATTTATCAAGCTTCTTTAACCTTGCTTCGTTTTGTTATGCAGTCGAGTCAATAGCAGAAATAAAAGTACCAAAACGAGCTGAATATATTCGAGTAATAACAATGGAGCTTAACAGAATAAGTTCTCATTTACTTTGGCTGGGAACATTTTTGCTAGATCTTGGCGCTACATCACCATTATTTTATACATTTAGGGATAGAGAAAAACTGCTTAGTCTTTTTGAAGAGCTTGCAGGTGCCAGATTATTATATAACTTTTATTGCTTTGGCGGGGTTAAACAAGATTTCCCTCCTTATTGGCTAAACAAAGTTAAAAAATTATGCGAAGAACTACCCGACTTATTCAATGAATACGAGGCTATAATAACCAAGAATCCTATATTTATGGAAAGAACTAAAGATGTAGGAATTTTAACTAAAGAGGTTGCTTTAGATTATGGAATAACCGGACCAAATTTAAGAGCTTCCGGTGTTGAAACAGATTTAAGGAAAGAACCTGGATATTCTGTTTATAATGAGTTTAATTTTGACGTATGCACAAGAGAAAATGGCGACTGCTACGACAGATACTTGATCAGGCTTGATGAAATGAGGCAATCTATTGATATAGTTCTTCAAGCAATTGAAAAGCTACCTGGTGGCCCGCCTGATAAGTTATTTGTAAAAAGAACCAACTGCGGTTGCGGTGAGGAAAATTGTAAATATTGCGGAGTTGATACTCTTTTAACAGAAAAAAAAGTAAATCTTGTTAACTTCAAGCCTCCCAAGGGTGAAGCAACATCATTGATAGAAGCACCAAGAGGAATTACAAGCTGTTATGTAGTAAGTGATGGCAGTAAAAATCCTTATAGGGTAAGGTGGAGAACACCTTCGTTTTCTAATGTTCAAGTATTGCCTGAGCTAGCTAAGGGCAGTCTTTATTCAGACCTTATGGCTATATTTGGCAGCCTAGACGTTGTACTCCCAGAGGTGGACAGGTAACCGGAGTCAAAAACATGTACGAATTATATATAAAATTATTTGAATATTTTAATATACCAACAATATTAGCTCAAATTAGCTGGCCTGTGTTTCCTTTTGTTGGTGTTGCTACAACTTTAGTGATTGTAGTTATCTTTCTTGTTTTATTAGAAAGAAAATTATTGGCTTTACTTACGGTAAGAAAAGGCCCAAACAGAGTTGGACCTAACGGTTTTTTTCAAACATTTGCAGATGCTATAAAACTACTATTTAAAGAAGACATAATGGCAACTAATACAAACAAAATATTATTTACAATTGCACCTATTGTATTTTTTGCGCCGGTTATGGTAATTTATGGCCTGGTTCCATTCAGTGGAAACCTGCTTGCCATAAATGCTGCTGCAGGATTATTTTTAATACTCGGGATTACTTCAATATCTACTATCGGAATTATATTGTCAGGCTGGGCAAGCAACAACAAATATTCACTTCTGGGTGGTATCAGAGGCGCTGCTCAGGCAATTAGTTACGAGATTCCGCTTGTGCTTGCAGCCGTAGGAATATGCGTTTTAGCAGGATCAATGAATTTACCTACAATTGTACAAGGACAATCCGGTGGTATTGTAAATAATCTATTTTTTAACTGGAATATTTTCAGCTGGAATATCTGGCCCGCTGCGCTGGGGCTTGTTGTGTTTTTTATTTGCTCTTTAGCAGAGATAAACAGAATACCTTTTGATTTGCCCGAAGCTGAAAGCGAACTGGTTAGCGGTTACAATACTGAGTATTCCGGTATGAAATTTGCTTTATTCTTTCTTGCGGAGTATGCTGCTTTATTTATAATCTGTGTTTTGATTTCTGTATTATTCTTAGGCGGTTATTTATCACCTTTTAATGATTATTTATCTTTATTAATTTTTAAAAATTTTATTAATAATCAAATAATTTTAAATTTATTAGTAAATATTGAACAAATAGCCTGGCTTATGCTAAAAACTTATTTTCTTATATTTGTGATAATGTGGATAAGAGCAACATTACCAAGGCTAAGAGCTGATCAGCTAATGAATTTCAGCTGGAAATTTTTATTGCCTTTATCTCTTTTAAATTTATTTATTGTTGCGATTTATAGGTTTTTATTTCCTTTATAACCTTTAAAAAAGAAAAAAATAGTAAAGCTTTTAATTTTTTAACGAATTTTAACTCAACACTTCCATAGCAAAAGGAAAAGGCTGCAAAGCTCTTTCAAATATGCCAAGAGAGTACGCAATAGTTAATCCATAATTAGTAATCGGTATGCCTGCTGCATTTGCTTTCATTATCCTGGTTAAAATTTCCCTTCTGTTCGTCATACAAGCCCCACAGTGAATAATAAGCTTATAATTTTTTTCTTTTAAATCTTCAGGAAAATCATGCCCTGCATAAAATTCAAAATCCAGCTTGCCACCTACGTATTGATTCAACCATCTTGGAATTTTCACTCTGCCGATATCATCCCCAATAGCGTGGTGGGTGCAAGATTCGCAAACTAAAACCTTATCACCAGATTCAAGGTCATCTATTGCAGCTGTGCCTTTTACAAATTCTTTTAAATCACCTTTTAATCGTGCAAATAAAATAGAAAAAGAGGTTAGCTTAACATCTTTAGGTACATCAGCAGATACTTTCAAAAACGCTTGAGAGTCTGTTACAACAAGATAAGGTGGTTTGTTTAACCTGTTTAAGGCATCTCTTAGTTCTCTTTCTTTTACTACCATGACCATTGAGTCATTATCCAAAAGATCTCTTATAGTTTGAACCTGCGGCAATATCAATCTACCTTTTGGTGCTTCTAAATCTATTGGAACAACTAATAATGCTAGCTCTCCAGCAGGAAGCAAATCTGAGACGATTGCAGCCGACATTATAAATTCATCCGGGGCTGACCTAATTATTTTTTGTTTCAAATCGTCCACGCCTTCACCAGTCATCGCAGAAACGCAAACAAGATCATTTTCGAATTCTTTTATTTTATTTATAACATCATCGGCAGGTTTATTTATATCTATTTTATTTATTACGCAAATTACAGGAATATTTCTTTCTTTAAAAATTTTATAAAGTTTTAATTCAAAATCATCCCAACCGCTTGAATCACATACGATTATTGCAAGGTCAGTTTTGTCAATAATACCAAGGGTTTTTTGGATTCTCATTTCTCCCACAGCACCTTTATCATCAATACCAGCGGTATCCACAAACAGTACAGGTCCTAAAGGTAAAAGTTCTAACGCCTTTTCCACAGGGTCAGTTGTAGTACCTGCCATTTCTGAGACGATTGAAATATCTTGATTAGTTAGTTTATTTAATAAACTTGATTTTCCGGCATTTCGTTTTCCAAAAATACCGATATGAAGTCTCATGCCTCTGGGAGTTTTTTGCATGTTAATATTCCTTAACTTTGGCTCAATCAATTGTATTGTAAGATAAATAGAACTATATTTAAAACAAAATTTTATAAAATTTTTTTGGAGCTATTGATTTACTTTACTATTTTAGCTAAATATAAAATAATGGTGTTAGTATACCATGAATTTCGAGTTAGGTATTCATAAGTCTGGATTAAAGGAGGTTTAATTTGGAAAAATCAAAGAATACAATATATATAGTAGATGTTACAAACAGAGATGGAGTACAGACTTCAAGGTTAGGTCTTGCAAAGCTCCAAAAAACTATGATTAATTTACTATTAAATGAAATGGGAATTGCTCAATCAGAGTTTGGATTTCCAACAACAAAACACGAAATTAATTACTTAAATGCAAATTTAGAGTTAGTAGATAGAGGCGCTATTACAAAAACAAAATTAAGCGGATGGATGAGAGCACTCGCTAGCGATGTTTACCAAGCCTTTCAAAATGTACCAAGATTAAAATTTGTTAACTTATCAATTTCCACATCTGATCAAATGATCCAGGGTAAATTTGGTGGAAGAAAAAACAAAGATGATATTATCTCACAAGTAGTTGAAGCTATTGATGCAGCACAAACATGTGGTGCTCAAATTATAGGGGTTAATGCAGAAGACGCATCCAGAACCGATGAAGAATATTTAATAAGACTAGGTAAAGCCGCTAAAGAAGCTGGCGCCCACAGAATTAGATACTGTGATACATTAGGATACGATGATCCTTTAACAACTTACAATAGAATTTATAAATTAGCACAAGAAACACAAATGGATGTTGAACTACATTGCCATAACGACCTAGGAATGGCTGCAGGAAATTCTGTTGCTGGAGCACAAGCTGCAATTGATGCAGGTGTAGATGCTTACATAAATACAGCAATTAATGGAATGGGCGAAAGGTCAGGTAACGCCGACTTGGCATCTGTAGTATTAGGTGTATTAAAATCAAGCGGGTTTAAAGATAAATATGTTTTAGATCCAAACATTGATCTAAGCGTAATCTGGAGATTAGCAAAATATACATCTTATGCTTTTGATGTGCCAATTCCGGTTAATCAAGTAGCAGTAGGCGATAATGCCTTTGCGCATGAATCCGGTATCCATGCTGATGGTGCATTAAAAGACAGAAAAAATTATGAATTATACGAGTTTGAAGAGCTAGGTCGTGGAGAACCTGAAGAAATAGAAACAGGTCGTATGATTACAACAGGTGAATACGGTGGAATTAAAGGTTTTAGAGATGTTTACGAAAAACTGGAACTCGAATTCCACGATGAAGACGAAGCTAGAAACATCTTGGAATTAGTAAGATATGCAAACGTTCACACCCAAAAACCATTGATGGATAATGAACTTAAGTTTATCTATATGTATCCTGATATTGCTGCAAAAATAATGACAGTTACTCCATATTACTTGCCTGTCGGCGAGCTTAAGAAAAGAATCGAGCAGGACGTTAAAAAATGTGGTGCAGCAGAAGTTACTGCCTAAAAAACAAACAGAATAAGTAACAAAAGGATAGTTTAAATGGGAAAAACTATTGTAGAAAAAATAATAGGTGAACATTCTAATAAAGATGTAAAAGCAGGAGATTTTGTTGTTGCAAATGTTGATGTTACAGCTGTGCAAGATGGCACAGGTCCATTAACAATACAAGAAATACAAAAAATTGGTCTTGAACAAGCAGCAAACCCTAAAAGAACAATATTATTTATTGATCATGCATCTCCAAGTCCCAGAAAAGAGCTGTCAAATGCACATAAAATTCTAAGAGAATTTGCTAAAAAAACAGGTGCAATTCTTTCTGAAACAGGACAAGGTGTATGTCATCAAAGATTAATTGAAGATTATGTCAATCCTGGTGAAATCCTTGTTGGTGCAGACTCTCATACCTGCACATCAGGAGCATTAGGAGCTTTTGCTACAGGAATGGGATCTACTGATGTAGGTATTGCTATTGCTTTAGGCAAAGTTTGGCTGAAAGTACCTGAAACATTTAAAATTGAAGTAAACGGGAGTTTTGCTCCGGGAGTCGGCGCAAAAGACTTGATTTTACATTTAATAGGACTTATAGGTGCAGACGGTGCAACATATAAATCTTTAGAATTCTGCGGTGACACTATCAAAAATATGTCAATGGCTGATAGATTTACTCTGTCAAACATGGCTGTTGAATCCGGAGGAAAAGCAGGTCTGATAGCATCTGATCAGACTACTAAAGAATACCTTATTTCTCATGGCAGAGGTGATAAATATAGAGAAATAACAGCTGATCCTGATGCTGTTTATGAAAGAGTCATAACTATTGATGCATCTCATCAAATAAAACCTACTATATCTATGCCTCATACTGTTGACAATACAGCTACAGTTGACGAATTAAAAAATATTAAAATTGATCAGGTGTTTATTGGTACCTGTACCAACGGTAGAATTGAGGACTTGAGAATATCAGCACAAATACTGGAAAACCAGCAAGTACACAATGATGTAAGATTAATTGTGGTACCTGCTTCTAAAGATATATACTTACAAGCTATAAAAGAAGGTTTAATAAGAATATTTGTTGAAGCCGGAGCATCAGTATTAGCACCGGGATGTGGTCCTTGTGTTGGTGTTCATGCCGGTATACTGGGTGACGATGAAGTTTGTCTGGCTACCCAAAACAGAAACTTCCAAGGACGAATGGGGAACCCTAAAGGAGAAATTTACTTAAGTTCACCTGCCACCGCAGCTTATAGCGCAATAACAGGTCATATATCCGACCCTAGAGAGATAATTTCATCCACTTCTTCACAGGGTGTTTATCCGTTTGAAAGTTATTTATCATAAGGGGGACTAACCCTCCCCCTTTTTGATAATTAAGAATATTATTAAAATTCTTCCTTAAAAAGAAATAGAGGACTAAAATGGAAATAAAAAAAGGCAAAGCCTGGAAATTTGGAGACGACATAAGTACTGATCATATAGCACCAGGAAGATTATTCCACTTAAGAACAAACCTTCCTGAGTTTGCAAAACATGTTTTAGAAGATGCAAGAGAAAATTTTGCTCCTAACATGTCCAAAGGTGATTTTGTTGTGGCGGGTAAAAATTTTGGACTTGGATCTTCGCGAGAACATGCCCCTCAAATAATTAAACTAGCTGGTGTTAATGGTGTAATGGCAAAGTCATTCGCAAGAATATTCTTTAGAAACGCTATTAATATTGGATTATTGGTTATAGAATGCGATACAGATAAAATAAATGAAGGCGATGACCTGGAAGTTTCTTTAAAAGAAGGTGTTGTTAAAAATAAAACAACAGGTGAAGATATCGCAATTACTCCATTACCGGATGTAATGATAAAAATATTAAACGATGGCGGGCTTGCTAAACATATTGAAAAACATGGTGATTTTCAGTTAGTTTAGTACCAGATTTTTAGAGTGAAGGTTATTTAATAATCTTAAATTAAGAAACGCAGAGTTATTTTTAATTTTTTGAGGATAACTGTATTGTTTTAACAATATTGGCTATAATAAATATAATACCAAAAAGCTTTCTGTCATCAACAAAGTATTGATGAATCAATTTAATTTACTTAAGTAATTTTTGTTATTAATACTTTGTTGAATGGAAATT
>JANQLL010000214.1 GCA_028280605.1 Candidatus Gastranaerophilales bacterium | reverse complement strand
CAAAACGACGCAGCAGGACAATTTTATTGCGCAGTCTGTAATACAGGATTGATGCGTATTTGTCATTATCCTTTTGGCATGTGTCTTCTGTTTTTGCAGTTTGGTTTGTCAAGTCAACACACCCATGGTTTTTTATACTAACTCATTAATTATCTGGTAATTTACTAAGTTTTTATAACGGCATATTATTTATATCTTTAATATATATTATAGCTTATTTATTAAAATTTTGCACGAAGATTGAATGATTATTAAGAAATCGTTACTAAGTTAAAAGTATTAGGTCTTTTTCGTTTGACAAAACCAAAAGAATTAAAAAGAATATTAATAATTCTGTTTTAATTAATTTTAAAAAGAAAAAAGAATAGAAATTAAAAATACAAATATCTCATTCAAATATTTTATTTAGATATAAAATATACAATGATTTATTTATTTTAGAAACCATATACAGACTTTAGAGGATGCAGCTAAGCTTAACAATAAGTTATTCTTCAATTATACTTTTACTTTATAATACTGGGGTAAGGGGCTAGGAGTTTATTAGTGAAAAAATTCCAATTTAGATTACAAAGTGTCTTAGACGCCAGAATTAAACATCTGGAAAATTGCCAGCTGGAAATGGCAAAAGTTCAAAATGAATTGAGTAGGGAAGCTCAAATTCTGGAGAATTTCTTCAAATCCAGGAAAGAACGACAACAAAGCGTTAATCAAATGCTTAAATCAGGGCAAAATATGGATTTTCCCGTAACTCATACATTCCGGCATTATTTGGCTAAAACAGGGGAGGATATCGCCAGGCAAAAACTAAAAATAATGCAAATCGAGAAGGAGCTCGATGAAAAAAAACAAGTTGTTATGGAATCGCTTAAGGCTAAAACAATGCTTGAAAGGCTTAAGGAAAAAGACTACAAAGCATATATTGCGAATTTAGAAAAATTGGACTTGATGGAAATTGACGAAATTGCAAACAGAAAAAGTGCAATGAAAAACTATTATTAATTATTAACTAGATTAACCGGACAAAAAAACACATTTAAGGGGAATGTAATGGCTAGTTTGAATTCTTTGGTTCAGACGACCGATACAAACATATTTAATATAGAAAGTTCTAATTCAGATAAAAACACAAAAGGTATATCTGATGACTTTTTTAATATTTTAAACTCGGCAACTGCGAGTTTTAATAATTCTCAATTGAATGATGAGGCTTTTAACTCTACAACTAATTATGAAAACAACACTCAGGATTTTGATAATTTTGATACTCAAACATATAACAAGTCAGATAATTATTACTCAAGCGAAAATTATTTGGCTTACCAGCAAGATACATCTTTAAATCAATATTATAATAACTATAATGCGTATAGTAACGAAAATAATTATTCAAAACACAAAGAAGATATCAATAAACAGGATTTAGATAAACTTAAAGAATCTGATAAGGAGTCAAATGATATATTTGATGAGCGCAGTAATCAACAAAATGATGCTAATACTATTAAAGAAGAAGATCAGGTTCAATCAAAGCAAAGCAATGAGCAAAATAATATTGAAAATGAAAATAATAAAGTTAGTCAAGATAAAAATAATCAAACTAATGCAGAAGCAGTCAATAACAACAGTGCTACAGCACAACAAATAAATGAATCTAATAAAAACGCCAGCAAAGAAACAACCCAAAAACAGCAGGCTATGACTTCTATAAATAACGAAAATAACCAGAAAGCAGGTAATAAGGCTCAAGATGTAGAGAATAAAAAGCTTTTTAATGAAAATGAAAGCCTTAAAAGCAGTATTTTAAATAATTCTGATAATAAAAAAGAAAATAATAAAATTAAATCAGATGAGCCTATTAAGTCAGAAGAACCGGCTAAATCTCAGGACAAAAATAATGTTAAAAATAATGCAGAGAATAAAGATAATACTCACCAGCAGGTTAAAGACTCTGCCAAAAACAACGAACCGGCTGTACTAAAAAATGCTGCTGAAGAAAATAAACAACAGGTTAAATCTGAGAAGCAAGCTCAGGAGCAAAATTTAACATTTGATCAAAACCTTAAAAAGGTCTCTGCGCAGCAGCAGCAAAATGTAAAAGCTAATATTAATGATCAGCAACAGGGCAATAATAATTTAAATAACTTAAAAAGCACCAAAAAAGCAAAGTCAGCTAAAGCTGAAAAAATCAAAAATATTAATCAGCAAGAATTTAAAAATATAGCTCAATCTCAGGAAAATCAACAAAAACAAAATGTTGAAAATAATAAGCTTGAGGCGAGTCAACTAAAGTTAGGTGAAAAAGCAGGGATTAAACAGATAATAAATATAAATAACAACGCAAACAGTCAAGTTAACCTTAATGAACTGGCGTCTTCACAGCAAACAAACGCTGCAATAAAGACCAGCTTTGATAAAATGTTGAATTCTCAAAATATTAAAAATCCTGCTGAGGATTCTGTCATTGATCAGGTGATAAAAAAATCAACGGTAGAGTTTCAAAACGGTAAAACTAAGATATCTTTACAATTAAATCCGGAGAATCTGGGGAAAGTGGAAATTAATCTGGTTAGTGAAAAAGGTACCATTACAGCTAAAATTATGGCTGAAAATAATCAGGTTAAAGATATGCTAAGTAAAAACCTTGAAGCTTTACGTCAAAACTTATCGCAGCAGGGTATTAACTTGAATAAAATAACCGTTCAAACACAAGAAAGTAATTTGGCTAATAATAACAATCAAAACAATAACGAAGAATTTAAACGCTCTAACGAAGCAAATACTTATGATAATGAAGAATCAGGCTTGTTTTCGAAAGAATCTGAGGATTCTGGAGGGCAACCAGGCTTAAAAGGCAAGTATTCAAAATATTATTCTAATGATGAAGAAAAAGATTTATCTCAAGAGATTGAAAATTCAGACAATAAGGCTATGGAAAAATCATCAGGTTACACAAAAAGTCTTGTAGACTACGTAGTTTAAGAATAGGGGTATAAAGTTATGTCTGTACAAGATACATTGACACAAATATCAAATAATACAACCAGGGTTTACGCAGAAAAAGCAAAAACGCGAACTGATAACTCGGAATTGGATCAAGATGCTTTTTTACAATTGCTTTTGCAACAGTTAAAATCTCAAGATCCTTTAAATCCAATGGACAATTCGGAATTTGTTTCGCAAACAACACAGTTTTCAACACTTAATGAGCTACAAGATATGAACAAACAGCTGAGCTACTCTTCTAACTTTATGCAAGCAAGTTCAGTCATGGGTAAAAATGTAACATTACAAGATCCTGATGATCATATGAAAACTATAAGCGGGGAAGTTACAGAAGCAAAGATAACAAAGGATGATACTTCTATAACTGTAAATAATATAGAATATCCTTTAAGTTCAGTTATTGGCTTAAAATAGGCATTAAAAAAATAAATAATTTTGGGGAATGCCCTAAACCTAAAAAAGGTGGCGGGAAAATTTATTAAAAACCAGGCTATTAAAATAAATAATTTTGGGGAGGCAATATGACACAAGGTCTATATACAGCTATTAGCGGCATTAAAAACTTTCAATCCAAAATGAATGTTATATCAGATAACGTCGCAAACATGAACACTGTAGGGTTTAAGTCCAGTCAAGTTAACTTTGAAAACTTGTTTTCCAGAACCTTATCAAGTGGCTTTGCTCCATTATCTGATATTGGGGGAACCAACCCTATGCAGGTAGGCTTAGGGGTTACAATAGGTGAAATAAGTAGAGACTTTACCAATGGCACAGTTCAAACTACAGGAAAATCAACTGATTTAAGCATTTCAGGCAATGGATTCTTTACCCTTGCTGATTCAAACGGGGAGATAAAAATTACCAGAGCCGGCAATTTTAGTGTTGACACTGATGGGAGCCTTAATAGTACCCAGGGAATGAGAGTATTAGGAACAACTGATATCTCAACAGATACTGCCGGTACAACTCCAATACGAATTCCTCCTGCATTAAAATTGTTAACTATTGGCAATAGCACAGCTGCTGTAAAAACTGTTGCAAGTTTAAATAATGTTAATATTGCTACAGGTTCATTTACTGTAGGTGCAACGCTTGAAGGAGCATCAACATCAGTAAGTTCAACTTTTACCCTTGAAGAGAGCTCAACAATGCGAGATGTTGTTAGCATGATCAACACATGGGCAAGAACAGATACATCTGGCAACGGTTTAGGCTTAAATTATAATATTGCAAGTATTGGAAATGATGGCAAATTTGATTTTGCTTATGCAGATGCTGACCTGGACGGTCTGACATTTGGAGCTTCTACTGATACGAGCAACTTATTAACAGAAACAAAATTGGCTACATCTACAGCTATTTCTGATGGAACCAATACCTCACTTGAAAGTAAAATAATAGATTATAGAGCGATAATAGGGCTGGCTGATCCAACTGACCAAACTGTAGAAAGGACATCGTACTCAATAGGTAGGGATGGGGCAATTGAAGTAAGTTATCAGAATGCAGATAAAATTACTGTTACTGGCGATGATACCAGATCACTTCTTTATAGAACATCAACAGGTGTTGAAATATTATCTGATGACATCACAGTTGAATCTAATGCTGTTCAAGCTGCTGAGTTGCAATTGCAAATGGCAAGTATAGTTAATCCCAAAGGCTTATTATCAGAAGGCGGCAATGTGTTTGCATTAGGTCCAAACGCAGGTCAACCTATTTATTCAATTGGTCAAACAGGTGGGTTTGGAGAAATTGAAGCAGGATCTCTTGAGTCATCCAATGTTGATCTGCCGGCTGAATTTGCGGAGTTGGTAATTTCTCAAAGAGCATTATCTGCTAATAGTAGGGTTTTCTCAACTCAAAGCCAGATAATGTCTGAAATTGTAAACTTAAGCAGATAATTTAATTGATATTAACTCTAAGATACTTTTCAGATTATTTAAATGGGTTAATGTTAATAAAATAAGCAGGACTCTGAAAAGAGTAGTCTTAAATTTACTTTTGAAGCGGTAATAAAATTATAAAAATATCCTGATGCTTTATTTAAACTTAAAGATCAGGATATTTTTTATCATGGATTATTTAAATTATTGAATTATGGATTCTTGAGGCTCTATATCAGGTTTGCCTAAAACTCTTACTAATTCTAATACAGTTGATTTCATTTGACATCTTTGAGGACTACCCTTAAAAAAATCACTGTAATAACAACCTGAGCATACACATCCTCTTTGATAGCAATCAGTCGCTGCTTTTGTCCATCTTCTAACTGAAGTGGCTTTCCCAAAATCTCTGGTCATTAACACCTTACCTACTCCTCTATCACTCATGCTGATCCAGACAAAAATACCAAATGTTATAAACAAATCATATTTCTTTTATTTATAACCATATTTCTAAATTATAATAATACGGCATAAAATTCAACAATTGACTGAGCAATTATTACAATACTAAACATAAGTCTGAACACTTCTTCATGCCTATATATAGGTAATAATAAGAGTAGTTTTTTAAGTTATCATTGATTAACTTCATGACTAAAAATTCTATAATCAATAGTAAAAATAATAGGTCTTAACTAAAAAGAATTCTTGCAATATCACAAGAATTCTTTTTGTTAAGTTGTAGTAAATTTTGTTTAAATTTTCAAGTGAGATTTTGCACCATCAAACATTGCGTTTATTAGAATGCTGTTAGAAATAATATCAATTCCACCTAGCACAAGATACTGCTGCATTCTTGCTTGCCAGTACGGATAGATTTCTGAAGATTTTACTTCTAACACGTCTGCGATAGACGATAAGTGGGTCCAATCTAATGGTAAAGGCTCTGCACCTCTCCATAAGTCAACAATCTCAACCCTTTTGTTTCTTGGGAACCTTTTGATTAATTGAACATTTGTAAGTCCTAATTCTTTTTGTCTTTCTTTTAAGAATTGAACGCCCGGATCAATTAGTTTTGGCTCTTCAGATGCTTTGTACTCTGGAAATTCTTCTGGTGTAATTCCCATAACTACTGCAATTCTCTCTAAAGTTGTTGTTCTTGTTGAAAACGCAATACTGCTATCAATTAAGCTATAAACATAAGATAGAGTTACACCTATCATTTCTGCAAAATCCTTCTTATGAAGATTTGCTGACTCTAAAAAGTCTACCAAACGTTTACTGCTTTCACTTGTGATAGCTTGGGATTCTTTGTTCTCTGCTGTCATTTTGTTGTATCCCTCCCTTTGTGGACTACGGCTTACTAAAATATTTATTTTCTCTCGTTTTTGACTTAAACTTTCTTGTATAACAAGTTTAAATTAAAAACTATGATAAATCATCTAATATAATTCTAAATATAACATGAAATATAATTTATGAATATCATAAAGAATATATTATTAAGATAACTTTATATAAAATAATTTTAATCTAGTGGAGTAGCATAACAAGTGAAAATTATAGCAGGACTGGGTAATCCAGGTAAAGACTATAGTCACACCCGACATAATATCGGCTTTATGGTAATAGAAAAATTCATGCAAAAGTATGATATTTCTTTAAAAAAAGAATCTAAGTTCAATAGTTATACCGGCAAGGGTATTATAAGCAATACCAATATTTTGCTAGTAGAACCACTTACTTTCATGAACCTATCAGGAACCGCATTAGCTAAAATTTCACATTGGTATAAAATACCTGTCGAGGATATTTTAGTAATTTTTGATGATATTAATTTAGATTTTGGCCGAGTAAGATTTAGAGATTCAGGCTCTGATGGGGGGCATAATGGTATAAAATCAATTATTCAATGCTTTGGCGGTGCTAATAACTTTGCCAGGCTTAAAGTTGGAGTAGGTCCTGATCCAGGTGGAGCAGCCAGAAAAAATTACGTACTTCAAAATTTTGCAAAAAAAGAAATAGAGGTATTGCCTAAAATTCTTGATGTTTGCGTTAACAGTTTGGAAGTATTTCTATCCGAAGATATTTCTGCGGCAAGTAATAAGTTCAATGGCTTGAATATATTGGAATAGGTCAAATATTAAATTTATTAATATTCTCTGAAAGATATCTATATTATATAAAAAAATGATACATAATACCTGTTTAAACTTTACATAATTTTAACAAATACCTAAAAAGTATTCAAAAATTCTATTTATTTTTTGATTAAAAACAAAAAGAATAAATTTTTAACTCTATTTTTTGTAAATTATTGTTAAGCAGAAGAACCTCTGGTTTAAATTACTTATTTTTTTACTTTTTTTTAATTTTAAAAAAGAAAAAAGCATATAGTAAAATGGGCTAAAACTAATAATAAAAGTCAAAAAAATAAGCTTTAGGTAGACCTTGGCTACCTAAAGTAACAGCAGTGACCATTGGCACTGCTGTCTTTAAATATCAAATTATAAAAAGCTTTATTATTAATGCTTAAAGTGTCTCATTCCAGTACAAATCATTGCAATGTTGTACTTATTAGCCTCGGCAATAACATCTTGATCCTTTATACTTCCACCCGGCTGTATAATAGCAGCTATTCTTGACTGAGCTGCGGCATGTATATTGTCTATTGCAGGATAAAACCCATCACTTGCAATGACAGCATCTTTTGTTTGCTCGCAAGCTTGATTGAGAGCTATTTCCATAGATGCAATTCTACTTGTTTGACCTGCACCAATGCCAACTGTCTTTTTATCCTTAGCAATAACTATGGCATTAGAATTAACATGCTTTGCAACTTTCCAGGCAAATATCATGTCTTCTACTTGTCTTTCATCGGGTTTTGGCTCTGTAACAACTTTAAATGTATCTTTATTAAGCTCTGCTACGTCAGCTGATTGCGTTAATAAGCCAAACGGCAGCTTTTTAAATGTATATTTTTGAGTATGCCTATACTCAAGTGGAGGTGTAGAAATTTTAACAAGTCTAAGATTTTTCTTTGTTTTTAATATTTCTAAAGCTTCTGGCTCAAAGTCTGGAGCTATTACAACTTCAAAGAAAATTTGCTTAATATGATTTGCCATTTCTACGGTGACAGACTGATTTACTCCAATAATACCCCCAAAGGCACTAATAGAATCACACTCAAAGGCTTTTAAATAAGCATCTGTTATATTATCACCAAGCGCTGCACCGCAAGGATTGCTATGCTTGATTATACAAGCAGCAGGCACATCAATGAATTCGCTTACTATATTATATGCAGCAGTTAAATCAACTAAATTATTATAAGAAAGTTCTTTACCATTTAGTAGTTCATATTTAATACTGTCTGTTGTTTCATATAAAGCCGCTGCTTGATGCGGATTTTCGCCATATCTTAGATCTTGCAATTTTTTTAAATTCATATTTAAAATTTCAGGCATTTTTGATGTATCTATATCGCTTAATCTTGTATAAAGCTGCTCTGATATTACAGAATCATACATTGATGTATACTGAAATGCTTCTATTGCAAGATTTTTTCTTAAATCTATATTTGTTTGACCTTTATTTTCTTCAAGATTGTTAATTATTTCATTATATTTTTTCGGCTTATATACAACTGTTACATAATTATAATTCTTTGCTGCGGCCCTTAAAAGGGTCACACCACCTATGTCAATGTATTCAATAAGGTTTTTCGCAGGCATTTGCGCATCTTTAGATGCATCAAAGAACGGATACAAATTAACAACAACCATATCTATATGTGTTATATCCTTATCTTTAAGTTCTTGCGCATCGTTTTGATTATCTCTGTCAAGCAATATACCGGCATGTATCGCAGGGTGAAGACTTTTTACTCTACCGCCCAAGAGTTCTCTAAATCCTGTGAATTCTGATATTTCTATTGCATTAATTCCGTTTTCTTTTAATAAATCATAGGTTCCGCCGGTTGAAATTATTTCGTAATCAAATTTCTCTACAAGGCTTTTAGCGAACTCCGCTACACCTTCTTTATCATAAACACTTATTATTGCTCTTTTTTTTGACATTATCCTTTGTAACTCCTTACACTGCACTAAAATACTTTTCTGGTTATTTAAGCAGGCCCTTTTATTAATTAAAATAAGCTATACTCAGAAAAGAGTTGGCTTAAATTTATTTTTGAACCTGTATAAAAAATATGACTTAACTATGCTATTTATTTCTAGTTATAGCGCAAACAATCCAACAGGTACAATAAAATACTTTTTTGACCCAAATAACAGGTATATATACTGCTCATCAATTAAATTTCAGATTACTCTTTTCAGAGAATAGTTTATTTTATTAACTTTAACTCGATTTAATAATCTGAAAAGTATTTTAGTGG
>JANQLL010000213.1 GCA_028280605.1 Candidatus Gastranaerophilales bacterium | reverse complement strand
TAACTAATAAAAGCATGGCTCATTTTTTATTTTTTTTCTAAATTATTCTTTTTTACTTTTAATTTATTATTTGCTTTTAACTACTTTTCCGTAGCCCTGCCGTTAGGGTTGATTTTAATATAAAATAGGAAAAAACAGAACAAAACATCCCGTTCGGGTTGATTTGTTAATCAAATTAAATTGAAGAGTATTTTTGAGTTAGTATATATTTATGAAAAATAATACAAAAAAAGAAGGTAAATAATGTCTAGAGTTGTTGAAGTTTATACAGGCGCATACACAAGCGGAAAATCTGAAATATCTATAAATAGGGCTCTTGCTCTAAGCAAAGTACAACAACAGGTTACCTTGGTTGACTTGGACACAGTAGAGCCGGCTTATACTTTAAGGCCAATAAAAAATGATCTGGAAAAACTGGGTATTAAGCTCATAACACTTATTGACGCTTTTGGACTGGGAGAAGCAGGTAACGTTATCACAGGTGAGCAAAAAACATGCCTGAGCAATCCAGGCACTATTGTTATTGATGTAGGCTACGGTGTAGGCGGACTTGATATTTTAGAAGTTATAAACGGTATTGATGAAGAAAAAAATCTCAAAATATATATAATTATTAATGCTTCAAAACATGAAACATCTACAGTAGATAATATTGTAGAATATGTTAAATGGAGCGAAGGTTCTGGCGCGCGAAAATGGAAAAAATTCAGCGGTATAATTAGCAATACTCACTTTGGTGATGAAACAGAATTACAAGATGTAATAAAAGGCTACGAAATAACCAAACAAGCTGCTGAAAAACTTGATTTACCAATTATTGCTATTTCTGCATCTCAAAAGGTATATGAACAATTTGAAGCTGATTCCTATGATAACTTACCAATTTGGCCATTGAACAGGTATATGCCTAAGGCACTGTGGTAATCAGATAAAACACATACAAAAAAATAGGCTAAGCCAAGAGGTTAGCCTATTTTTTTATCATTTTAAATTTTATACTGTTTTAAATCTACTGCCAGGCTTTTCAGGTTTGCTACCCTGCTTGCATAACGGACAATTATCAGGAGAATAAATAACAGGCTCCATTTGTATAAGAGATTTAATATCCAAATCTGTCTTGTTACAAGACCTATCAACAATACAACCATAACCAACAACCTTTGCACCAAGACTTTCTAAAACTTTTGTTGTTTCTATTGCAGATTTAGCAGTGGTAATAACATCTTCTATTATTATAACTCTTTCGCCAGGTTCAAGTTCAAAACCTCTTCTTAAAGTCATTACACCGTCTTTTCTCTCGGTGAATATAGACTTTTTATCCATTGCTTTACCAACTTCATAACCGATAATTACACCGCCCAGAGCAGGGCCTACAACTGTATCAACTTCATTTATCTCAAATTGCACTGCAAGCATTTTAGCTGCGATTTCTGCATATTTAGGATATTGCAATAACTTGGCACATTGAAAGTATTGATTACTATGATTGCCTGAGCTTAGTTCAAAATGCCCCTTTAGTACAGCCTGAGTTTCTTCTAGTAACTTTAGTATATCCTGACTCTTCTCACTCATTATTTTCTCCTGTTAAAACATCTCTTTTAGACTTTTTTTATTATTTTTTATTAAGATCTCACCTAAATCATCAACCAATTGCTCGCTTATAGTAGGATGAGTAAAGTTTGCAGTACCTATCTGTAAGGCATTTGCTCCTACTGACAAAAACTCCAGGACATCCTGAACATAGGTAATACCACCCATACCAATAATCGGAATATCTACTACAGGACGAATTTCATTTATAAAGCTTAATGAAATAGGTTTTATTGCCGGTCCTGAGAGTCCACCTTGTATTATAGTTTTTTCAAATTTGTTATTATTACAATTTAAGCTAACATGCATAGCTTTTACGGTATTTATAGCAGATATAGCATCAGCACCAGCTTTTTGCACGAGTTCTGCCATTTGTGCAGGATAGGAAATATTTGAAGTTAATTTAGCAATTAAAGTCCCTTGATAAACTTCTCTTATACTTGAAACAAGTCTGTATAAAGTATCAGGGTCTTTACCGAATTCTAGACAACCTTGTTTAACATTAGGGCACGATAGATTCAATTCAATTGCTTCTATTGAATTATCCTGAGATATTTTTGCCAGCTTAACATATTCTTCTTCAGAAGAACCGGCTATATTTATAATAAAACTAATATTTTTTTTCCTTAATATTGGCAGTTTTTGCTCTATAAAAGAATAAATACCCATATTCTCCAAACCAATGCGATTTATCAATCCATTGTTAACATCTTGAACTCTTGGCTGCGGATTACCTTTCCAAGGCTCCAAGGTAATGCCTTTAGTAACTATTGCACCTAAGCTTGAAACATCTATATATTCATCAAACTCATCTGCATATCCAAAAGTACCTGAGGCTGTTATTATAGGATTTTTTAACTTTAACTTACCAATATTTACAGATAAGTCAATATTATGTTTTAATCCCATACAATTGTTCTCCCGTCAAATACCGGACCATGCTTACAAATTTTTTTCTTTACAAGTGTCTCTGGATTATCAACATCTTTGGTATCTATCGAACATCCCATACAGACACCTACTGAACATGCAAAAAATCGCTCAATTGCAACTTCTATACATATATCCATCTCTTCTGCTATAGTTGATGCTTTTTTCATTACAGGCTCAGGACCACAGGTATAAATTTTTTCTATTTTATCTTTTTGAATATATTCCTTTATATAATCAACTATACTGCCCTTTTTACCGGATGTTCCGTCATCTGTAATTAAAACAGCTTCCGGTATACCGGCTAAGGTCGTATCAATATTTGAATTAAAGCCAGCAAGGAATGTATAAGGTATATTTTGCCCTTTAAATCTTTGAGCTAAAAACATCATAGGACCAACACCTACACCAGCTCCTATTAAGAGAGAGTTTTTATTTTCGATACAAAAAGAACTGCCCAGAGGACCAATAAAATTAATTTTTTCACCTTTTTTAAGATTTTCTATATATCTTGTTCCTTCGCCTCTTACTTTATATATGATCTCAAAATAATTATCTCGAGCAAAAGCAACACTAAAAGGTCTTCTTACTACTAGCTTATTACATAATATAGAAACAAATTGCCCTGGTTTAGGCTCTATTAAATCATTTTCGGATTCTATGCATAGCCTGTAAGTATTATAAGATACTTTATGATTTGCTGTAACTGTTGCAAGGGTAGCTTTTTTAACTTGTTTAGTCATAGTTGCATTCATTCTTGTTTACCTGATTTAATTATACTAATATATACTGCTCATCAATTAAATTTCAGATTACTCTTTTCAGAGAATAGTTTATTTTAATAACTTTAACTCGATTTAATAATCTGAAAAGTATTTTAGTGG
>JANQLL010000212.1 GCA_028280605.1 Candidatus Gastranaerophilales bacterium | reverse complement strand
GAGAAGAAGGCACCAAGCAAAATCCAAGTTTTATCATTACAAAAAAAGAAATGTCTTACATTTATTGCATTTTTAACAACTTACGGCTGTAGTACTAAGGATTCAAAAATAAAAATAAGCTAAGTTATTTTATTTCCCTTCAACACTTTCCGGTTCATCTGTCAGGTTGGAGTTAAAAAGCTTGTCAAAAAATCCGGTCGGTATTTTATACATAACTTCGATAAATCCCCAAAATCCCAGATAAGCCATAGCCCTAGCCATAGTAAAAACATTAAACTTATAATAAGATTTTTTCGCCATCTTTTTTTTATTTTTTTATCAAGTATAGTTTTTAAAAATTTGCCCGCTGCATAGCCAACTAAAATAAAAGCAGGCAAAGAACCATAGAAAATAGAGTTATAAGTCGCTTCTTTTTTATATTTAATATTTACAAAAATTCATTTATGTTAAAATAGACAAGGACATAGGAATCCTTAAATTGAGGGATACGGCTTAATCTATCTTTATCTCCATTTTAAAATAATATATACTTAATAAAAGGGAATTTTTGTGAAAAAGCGTGATGAGATAATTCAAAAATTAAAAAAATTAAAGCCTGAGATCGAAAAAAGGTACAACGTAACTGAAATAGGTTTGTTTGGTTCTTATGTAAGAAATGAACAGACTGAAAATAGTGATATAGATATATTGATAGACTTCTCTCGAGATTCAAAAATTGGATTATTTGGTTATTGCGCTTTTGAAAACTGGCTAAGTGATGAATTAGGAGAAAAAGTTGACCTTGTAATGAAAGACTCTCTAAAGCCAAGGATAGGTAAGAGAATTTTAAATGAGGTAGTTTTCCTATGAAAAAACGTATAGACATTGACTATGTAGAAGATATTATTAATTCTATATTTTCAATAGAAAAATATACGGCAGGAATGAATTATGATAAGTTTTTAAAAGATGATAAAACCTATAATGCTGTAATCAGAATGTTTGAAGTAATAGGTGAAGCAAGTAACAAACTTTCTATTGAATTAAAGCAAAAAAATAAGCATATACCATGGAGAGAAATAATAGGTTTAAGAAATAAAGTTATTCATGAGTATTTTGGAGTTAACCTAAAAGTCATTTGGACTACAGTTGAGTTAGAACTGCCTCAATTTAAGACTTTTATGCTTGCCTTAAAAAATGAGCTAGGAGATGAAGAATAATTGATAACCTTTGTGCCTGGTCAAAAAATTACGCTAATGATAAAATTTCTATAAATCATAGACTTTCGGGAGGAGATATCATGAAATTTCTACATACAATGGTAAGAGTAGCAGACATAGACAAATCTTTAAAGTTCTATCAAGAAGTCTTAGGCCTAAAGCTTTCAAGAACAATGGAACTAAAAGATGCAACCTTGTACTTTTTAGCAGACGAAAAAGGCACCTGCGAAATAGAACTAACCCACAATCACACAATGCCGGAAGAAGGATATCAGCACGGCAATTATTTTGGGCACTTTGCATTTGAAACCAATGATATGAATAAATTCACGGAAATCCTTAAAAAGCATGGGCTGGAATATGCCAGAGAACCGTTTATGGTTACGCTAAAAGGTCCTAAAATAGCTTTTGTAAATGATCCTGACGGTAGAAGTATAGAACTGATAGAAAAAAAAGTTGAAAAATATTACTAAGAATTTGTTTTCATAATAAGCTTTGCAGTTTTTTAATAAAAGTTTCATCAATAGCTTCTTTAGCAGAAATTTTTCCATTCCATACAGGCTCTAATTGTTGGTTTACAAGATCAATAATTTCTTGATAGCTTTTATTCGCCGGTGTAGGCTTTGCCTGTGGAATTATATTTATAAATATTTCTGAACTGGAAGGCTTTTTTTCTTTTGCTAAAAACACGTTAGAATTAGCAACGTCCTGCCTGGAAGGCACAATAAGCCCACTACCAGTAAATTTTTCAATAGCTTTTTTGTTCGCTAAAAATTTTATTAATCTCCACGATTTTTGCGGATATTTAGACTGTTTACTTATACCCCAGCCTGAAGCATCAGCATCTACAATTGAGCCTTTTGTTCCGCTGGGGAATTTAGCCACATCCCAGTTAAATTTAATATCTTTGCGATACCTTGGTACGCTCCACCTGCCGCTAATATGCATTGCAAGCTTGCCTTGCATAAATAACTGAGACATTGTCGCGCTTCCTGCCTCTCCTGCGGTGGGCGCTACGTGATATTTGCTTCTTAAATCAGCGTAAAATTGAATCCATTTAACTGATTCAGGCTTGCTGATTATTATGTTTTTTAGCTCATCATCAATTATACCGCCTCCGTTGCTCCATAAAAAAGGCAGCCAAAACAAAGGATTCTCTTCAAATCCAAAACCAAACCTGTCTACCTGCCCGTCATTATTAAAGTCTTTAGTCAGCTTTTGAGCGGTTGCTAAAAATTCGTCCATATTCCAGCTTTTACCAGGAGGGGCTATGTTTTCTTTTTCAAAAATATCTTTATTATAATAAATTACTAAATTAGATATATCTCTGGGAATTGCATATAATTTATTCTTATAAGTAAAAGCCTTTAAGGCGTTATCAAAAAAATCAGTACGAGATATCAAATTATCCTTATCTAAAAAGCTGTTTAAATCTAAAAAAATATCATTAGCCACATACATTTGACCGTTTATGTTGTTTAAAAATACAACATCCGGGGCTAAATTAGATGCCACTAACAAATGTAATTTTTGAAAATAATTATTAGGAATATGTAGGAATTCTACTTTTATATCGGGATTCTTTTGTTCAAACTCTTTTATCAAGGGCTGCAGAATTTTTAATTCACTTTCCGAACCCCAGCTGGAAAATTTAATTGTTATTTTGCCTTCTTTTTTTGAAAAGCTTAAATTTAAACTTATTATTAAGATACCTATTATTATAAGGATTCCCCAAAGTTTTTTCATCTTATTTAACTTTCCTTGAATTAAAACAAAAATAATTGTACTATAATATATGAAAAATTTAGTTTATACTACCTCTAAAATACCTTTCAGATTATTTAGTCATATTAAAAATAAATTAGCCTCTGAAAAGAGTAATCTGAAACTTAATAGAGAACATGTATATTAACTTGGCTGATGTTTGGAATTAAGGAGTTGGGAGCTATTTATGCCTATTACAAAGAGTTTATTAATAATTAGTGAAGAACATAATGATATTACCGAATTGCGTTCCAAGTTGGTTTTACTTAGAGATGTTGATTCAATAATAAATACCAATTTTGCCAATGCACTTTCTTTTTCTCATCAATATCAACCTGATACCATAGTTGTATTTGCACATCGTAGAAGAGAAAATACTTTAAATATTTGTAAAAGGCTAAAAGGTGATGAATTATTAAAAGATATTCCGATTATTTGTATTTTTAACAGTTACGATGAGGATTTTGTCCTGTCATGCTTTGATAGTGGCATAAATGATTATCTGGTCAGACCTGTTAACGATACAGAATTTTTAATGAGAACGCTTTGGTGCCTGCAAAAAAGTGATCTGAACAGAGAATTGGAAAAGAAAAATGCCTTGCTGGAAAAATTAAATTTGATTGATGAAACTACTAAATCTTATAACCTGCAGGTAACAGTTAAAGTTATAGAAAATGAAATAACTATAGCCCAAAAATATAATCATTCTCTTGTTTTGATGGCAATAAGCCTGAATGCAAAGTGTAAAAGTAAAGCAAATGATATTATTTTAGCCAAAGTTATTAAAGATGCTATTAGATATAATGATATTTTAGGTTCATCTGACCAAGGTAAATATTTTGTTATATTGCCTAAAACAAATTTAAAAGGTGCTTACACTGTATCTAATAGAATAAGAAAAGAACTAGATCCGGAATTAATAATAAATACTGGTATTTGCGAATATTCTGAGCAGATGAATGCAAAAGATTTTATAACAAGTGCTAACAACGCATTAAACGATGCATTATCAAGGGGTGATAATAAGGTTATACTTATTGATAACCTTGATCAGTCTATTGATGCCCCATTAGAGCCATACAGGGATGGAACTAAAAATTATGACTTGTTTAAAGAAGAATTTGCCGATAAAATAATTCAGGTAATATCACCAGTATTTAGGGAAGCAAAGGGTTTAATTCAAAGAAATTTATCCACAGAGAATATTGTTGTAGATGAATTTAGTACAACTACAAAGTGCTTTTTCTCAATAAAAGATCAGTACAGTATAAACGAAGCTATTTTGAAAGTTGTAGATCCTGGCTTTTCTAAAGTTATTCTGGATACTTTTATAATAAAAGATAAAAATAAATCAAATAAACGCTCTACATTAGAGCTGGATGATTTAACCAGAGATACATTAAAAGAACATCTTGATGATCTTTTAAAAGAATTTATGAACTGAAGAATTAATAAAGAAAAGAAACAAAAAAATTATTATTAACTATCGTTTTCAATAAGGGCTTTTGACTGAATAGCTTTTACTATGCCCTGTTTAATTTCTAGAGCATCAACACCTAGGTTTTCCAGGGTTTTCATTGCCATACATTCATTTTCTGTTATTATTGCCAATAATAAATGTTCAGGTTCAATTTTTATCTGATTATATTTTTTAGCTTTTGTCCAGGCTATCTCAAGTATTTTTTTAGCTCGCGGTGTAAAATTTATATCTTGGTCATAATATGAATTGCTGCAGCCAATAAGTTTTTCAACCTCAATTCTTGCCTCTTTAAGAGTTATTCCAAGATCCTTAAGTACTTCACATGCCAGATTGGTGCCCTCTCCAATAATACCTAAAAGAATTTCTTCAGTACCTACTACATTTTGGCCTATACGATGCGCCTCTTCTTTAGCAAGTTTTAGTATGGTATTGATAATAGGCCTTTGCTTTTGTATCGGTGTTAGTATTTTATTTTGAATACCTTCAATATTAATATTTAAATCTTTTAATGCTTTATAAGCAATGCTATTTCTTTCTTTTAAGATACCAAGAAGTAAATGTTCAGGCTTGATTGATGCAAATCCAAATTCTTTTGCCAGTTCATATGCAGAATTTATGGATTGATAAGCTTTTGGTGTAAACATTGCCTTATTTTCTTCGTATTCAATTTCTCTGGACGAATATTTATTAAGCTGTTCTGTAAATATACCAGTATTTAATCCTTCCTCTGCAAGGATATTACCTAATTTAGAGTCTTGATTTTCTAACATTGCCAAAAATATTTGCTCAGTGCCTAAAATCTCATAATTAGTTTTACTTAAAATATCTTGCGCCTGAGTCATAAGTCCTAAAATATCTTTTTCTTCAAATATAGTAGAACTTGAGTAACTTTTTTCTAAAATTAATCCGCCTTGATTATTTTCGGGGTGCTCAACAGTTTTATCAGCTTTCTTTATTAATTTATTAACACTGCTTTTTATTTTTTCTATGTCTATATCAAAATCTTTAAGTATAAGATTTGCCTGGTTGTTTTCTTCTGCTAAAAGCGATACAAATAAATGTTCAGGTGTAACAATGTTAGAACCTGCGGTTTTAGCTTCCAGCCAGGATTGATTAAATATTTTTTGAACATCAGTACTAAAAGGCAATAGTGCATTATTTTGCACAGTGTTTGACTTGTAGCTTTGAATTGAGTGAATTTTTTCTGAAAGTTGGACTGTATTTAGACCGGATGATTTTAAGAACTTGTAAGCAACACTTGAACCTTCTTTTAATATACCCAATAAAATATGCTCGGGATATAATTTGGAATGCTTTGCATTTATAGCTTCTTCTTGAGCTATTGTTACAACTTTTATTGCTTTTTCAGTAAATCGTTCAAACAAAATTTTTTCCTTTATCTATGTTAACAGAGCCAACTCTAAAATATTTATACTATTTATATAATATTTTATTTCTAAAAAAAAAGAATAAAAATAAAGTCGTCTCACACTTAATTATATATAAAATAAAACTATAAAGCCAATAGGAGTTAATTTCTTTATCACTATTGGCTTTATATATATGAATTTTAGAAATTATTAAGATTTTGGTCTCATAGTAGGGAATGCAATTACATCTCTGATATTTGCAGAGTTTGTAAGTAACATTATAAGTCTATCAATGCCAATGCCCAGCCCGCCAGTTGGAGGAAGACCGTATTCTAGTGCAGTAAGATAATCTTCATCTACATCACAAGCTTCTTCATCACCTTCAGCTTTAGCCTGTGCTTGCATTTCAAAACGACTTCTTTGATCAATAGGATCATTTAACTCGGAGAATGCATTAGCAACTTCCCAGCCGTTTATTCTGGTTTCAAATCTTTCAACTAATCTGGAGTCATCTCTATGAGCTTTTGCAAGAGGTGAGATTTCTCTTGGGTAGTCAATAATATGAATTGGCTGAATTAAATGAGGCTCAACTTTTTCTTCAAATACTTTATCAAGGATTTGTCCCCAATTATCGTCCTCATCAGCTTCAACGCCCATATTTTTGGCGGCTTCAATTGCTTCTTGAGGTAGCAATAATTGTCTAAAGTCAACACCTGTATATTTCTTTATTGCGCCAACCATTGTAGATCTTTGCCAAGGTGGTGATAAATCAATTTGTTTGCCTTGAAAATCAATTATCATAGTGCCAAGAACTTTTTGAGCAATTGTACTTATAAGATTTTCAGTGAGTACCATCATTTCATTATAATCAACATAAGCCTGATAAAGCTCAAGCATAGTAAATTCTGGGTTATGTTTTGGAGAAATACCTTCGTTACGGAAGCATTTATTCAATTCAAATATTTTTTCATTTAAACCGCCAACCATTAATCTTTTTAAGTATAGCTCAGGAGCTATTCTCAAATGCATAGGAATGTCTAAAGTATTATGGTGAGTGACAAAAGGCTTTGCAGATGCTCCGCCTGCCATTGTTTGCAGCAAAGGTGTATCAACTTCCAGAAAACCATGTTCTTTTAAATAACTTCTGATTTCTTGAATAATAAAACTTCTTTTTCTAAATATATTTTTAGAATCTTCGTTCATAATGAGGTCGAGATAACGCTGTCTTGATCTTGTTTCAATATCAGTAAGCCCGTGCCATTTTTCAGGAAGTGGCAATAATGATTTACACAAGATTTTTAAGTCTTTAACTCTTACACTAAGTTCGCCGCGTGGTGTGCGTCTAACTGTTCCGGTTGCTCCTATCATATCTCCAATATCAAGGTGTTTTAAAAGAGCTATTTTTTCTTCAGGCACAGTATCTTTATGAGAAAACAATTGAATTTTACCGGTACTATCCATAATATCCATGAACATCCCGTTATTTCTAATTGCCATAATTCTTCCGGCTACATTATAAATGTCTTCAGTCTCTTCCCCTTTTTGTAGTTCAGCATATTTATCTTGCAGTTCGCCATTAGACGCAGTTCTGTCAAAAGTATATGGGTATGGGTTGATTCCTTTATCGACAAGATCATTTAGTTTTAATATACGTGTGTTTCTTAGTGATTCTATTGCACTTTGAGTAACTTTTTCAGTCAACTTGACCTCCAATTTTTTCAAACTTGTTGTTTTATAACTTACTTACGATAAAATTTTATCACTAAAATGGTGTATAAGTATGGAACAAAAAAAATTTTTTTCACTTGATGTGGTTTAAAAAATATACTATATTATTACCATGAGTAATAATAAAAAAAGAATTTTAAACCATTTTTTAGAGGTGCATAAGGAAGGAACCGTATGCACCGCATCTTGGCTTGACTCAATAGGGGTTTCTTATTCTTTGCAAAGAAAGTACATTCAAGGCGGATGGCTTGAATCAATGGGAACAGGAGCTTTTAAACGTCCGCATGAAAATGTGGAATGGGAAGGTGCCTTTTATGCATTGCAATATCAGGATAAACTCCACTTGCATATTGGAGCGTTAACAGCCCTTGCAATGCAAGGAATAAGCCATTATCTGAGAATAGGTAATGCGCCTGTTTACATATTTTCAAAGCCAAATGTAATCTTGCCTAAATGGTACAAGGATTATAATTGGGGAGTATCAATACAACATATAAGAACAAAACTCTTCTCAGAAAATAGCTGCTTTACGGATTATGAATCAAAAAATTTTTCTATAAAAATTTCAGCACCTGAGCGTGCTATTATGGAATGCCTTTATTTAGCACCTTCTAGAATAAGCTTTGAAGAAATTTGGCAAATAATGGAAGGCTTATTTAATATAAGACCCGCAGAAGTTCAAAAGCTACTTGAAAATTGTAATTCTATCAAGGTTAAACGTCTTTTTCTTTATATGGCAAAAAAAGCAGAACTTCCTTTTTATGAATACATTGATACTTCAAGAGTTGATCTGGGAGAAGGTAAGCGTTCAATAGAAAAAGGCGGTATCTATATTCCTGAATTTAAAATAGTTGTGCCCAAGGAGCTAGAAAGGTAATACTTTGAAAAAAGAATATTTAGACCAAGTCGAGTTGCTTATAAAAATTCTGCCTTTTGTAGCTCAAGAAAAATGTTTTGCTCTCAAGGGTGGGACGGCTATTAATTTGTTTGAACGTGATATGCCAAGGCTTTCTGTTGATATCGATTTGACTTATCTTCCATTTGAATCAAGAGAGCAATCTTTAAAAGAAATAACTCAAAGTCTTTTAAAGATAAAAAAATGTCTAAAACTAAGTATGCCAAATATTATAACAAGTCCTATTAATCAAAATAAAAATTTTGAATCAAAGCTTATTTGTGTTCAAAATCATACTCAAGTTAAAATTGAAGTAAATACGATTATGCGCGGACATATTTTGCCATATAGAAAACTTCCAATCAGTCAACAAGTACAATCAGCTTTCAATAAATTTGCATCTATGCAGGTTGTATCAAAAGCGGAACTTTTTGGTGGAAAAATTTGTGCAGCTCTTGACCGTCAACACCCAAGAGATTTGTTTGATATATATCAACTTCTGGAAAATGAAGGTTTTTCCAGTGATATAAAAATAGGTTTTCTATCTTGTCTTATAAGTCATAATAGGCCAATCAACGAAATGCTTAATCCCAATTTTATTGACCAGGAAAATGTTTTTGAAGATCAATTTTCTGGAATGACAAAAGATCCTTTTTCTTATGAGGATTATGAGGAGACAAGGAAAAAGCTTGTAAAAGTTATCAAGGAAAGCCTGAGCGAAAATGATAGAAAATTCCTTGTAAGCTTTAAAAAAGGTCAACCAGACTTGCGATTTTCACCAGCGGAAAAAATAATGGATTTACCCGCAGTGAAGTGGAAATTGCTGAATATTCAAAAACTGATAAAAATTGATGCAGATAAACATACTAAACAACTTGAGGCATTAAAAAATATTCTCGAATAAATGAGGAATATTTTTTTTACTTTAAGTTGAAAACCAAAAAAAAATTATTATAATCATCCATGAATCAGTTTATAACTTAACCTTGAAAGATTTTGATTTAAAACAATGTAACGCTTTGTAACTTTGTCATTGACATGTTTTATTTTTTGCTAAAGTTTTTAATGATTCAAACCGATAAACTTCATGTAAGCAAAAACAAAGTATAAAAAGCCAAAAGAAATATGTATATTCTAAAATGGTTCTGTTTACACTTTAAAAAGGATTTAAAGAAGGATAATTAGGTTATATTATATAAAAGGAGTATTTGCTAATGACAGATCTCAACAATATCAACCCCCATTTTAGAGGAAAAAAAATTAACTCAAAGCAACAAAAACAAGAGGAAAAAACAGAAAAGCAACAAGTAGAAAAACAAGCAGAAGATACCCAAGTTAAACATACACCGGTTAATCCGGATAAGATAATGGAACTTATGTTCCAAGGTGGAAGTGGAATAAATATAGATAAAACAAAAGCAGGTAAGTCTAAAAAAGACCCTGAGTTTACAGGAACAATTCAAGTGTCTAAATATGTTACTCCTGAACAAGCGGAAAGAATATCTGCCAGTGTGAATGGATGTATGGCTTACTTATTTAAGTGTCAAGAAGCTGCTATAAATGAATGGGGCCTTCCCCAAAAAGATGCACAAGACTTAGCAGTTCTGACCTTTGAAAATACTGCGTACTAGAATAGCTGGAATGTTTGGTATAAGGGTTATCTCGTTTATTAGAGATAACCTTTTTAGTTTTTATACTAAGTCAAAAATACTTTTCAGATTATTCAATCATGTAAGAGCTAATAAAATAAGCTATTCTCTGAAAAGAAAAATCTGAAATTTAATTGAGTACCAGTATAATTAAAGTGTTTTTAAATTTGTTAAGAATTCTATGTTTTAATAAGGTGGAAATTATGCTACTATAGAATTTTATTAGGAAATTTTTATATAATAAAATCAATTTTAATAAAAAATGAAATTTTGAAATAATTTTTATAATAATTAAGTTTAGGAAACAATATATAAATCTAAGGAAGAAATTAATGAGAGAGTGTACATTTTTAGTTGATTGTCCTATTTCTCAAGTTTTAAAAAAGGACATCGATAAAAAAACTATGTTCAAAAATATTTGTATTGGTGAATTTGTTCAATGTTACCGATGGAAACTAAGGTCATCAAAACAAGATGTCCCCATTACGTTAATGCCTGACGGTACATATATGAAATAATTATTTAATATTTTTTTTCTCTAACTTTTTTTTGATCTTTTTTATGTAATTAAAAAGAATTTGAACTTCTTTATTTTTCAAATATCTAAAATGTCCTTTTTTTAACTTGCCCAAAGGTATGCAGCCATGAGCTGTTCGCTTTAATGATATAACAGGGTGCCCTATACTTTCCATCATTCTGCGAATTTGCCTGTTATATCCTTGGTGTAGCGTTACTTGCAATGCTGTTGTTTTGTTTGCATACTCTAAAAATATAGCTTCGGCATAGGCAGTTTTGCCTTCTTCTATTTCTATACCCTTAGCGAGCTGATAAATATCATTTTGATTGATTTTACCTTCTACAGTTACCCTATATGTTTTTGGGACGTGAGCTTTAGGATGGGTTAGGTTTAAAATCAAGTCACCGTCATTTGTTAAAATCAAAAGGCCGCTTGAGTCTTTATCCAGCCTTCCTGCTGGTTTTAAATGATGAACCTCCTGTGGTAATAAGTCGTATATTGTTTTTCTTTCATTAGGATCATCTTTTGTTGTTATATAGCCGGCAGGCTTGTTAAATACTATGTATTTTTTTTCTCTTAGTTTTAATTTTTTGCCATCAAGCTCTACAATATCTTTTTTGCCAACTACAACACCGGGTTCCATAATTTTTTTGCCGTTTATTTTAACCCTGCCTTGTTTTATAAGTTCATCGGCTTTTCTTCGTGACATATCGCCTGTACTGGCAATGTATTTATTTATTCTAATTTTCTCTGGCATTAGCTGTTTTTTCTTCTTTATTATTATTATTAAACTCGTTTTCTTCTTCCCGGATGATTTTGCACATAAACTCTTCGGCCATTTTCTTTGCGTCTTTTAAGTCGTCAGGGCTCCAAATCGCCCAACCTCCACGCACTTCTTCTCCTACACGTATTTCTACCTTATTAGAAAATATATGCATGGTTCGTCCCGGCTGATTTTTCATCCTGTCAACCTGTCTTTTTATTGCCTCATCCGGATCAATATTAAGTGCCTTAAATGCTATAAACAAGCAAGATAGCGCATCTTCCAGCTCCAGCTGGGCTTTTTGCCTATCTCCACGTGATAGGGCTTTTAAGCTTTCGGCCACTTCTTCATTTAAATGACTTAGCGCTTCTGCTTCTGAGCTTGTATCGTATTTTCTGTTTTGCCAGATTAGTTTAATTGCTTCTTTTAATTCCATTGAGTAGCCCTGTTTAAGTTTTTATTAATTTTATAATTTGTTGTATAAATATTAAAACATAAAACATAAAAGTTTTTTTAATAAATGTTACTAATTTTTTAATGATATAATCTTTGTCATATAGTAGAAAAGTCAAAGAATGAGGATATAAAACACTATGAGCAAAGTAAATAAACTAAGGGAAGCTTTAGCATCAAAAGATTTTGTTAAAGTTATTGCAGGTATTAACAATTTTGATTTAAATAAAGTAAAGGATGTTGTAATAGCAGCAAATAAAGGCAATGCAAGCGCTGTAGATATAGCGGCAAGGCAAGATATAATAGAACTCGCACAAAGCCTGACAGACTTACCAATATTTGTTTCTTCAGTAGACCCACAAGAGTTAAGAATGGCAGCTGATTGCGGTGCTGATGTACTTGAAATCGGTAATTTTGATAAGCTATATCATGACGGGTTAAGAATCTCAGCTAAAGAGGTTATTAACATCACTGAGCAAACAATCGCATTAGTTGGCAACGATGTGTTCTTAAGTGTAACAGTACCGGGGCATATAGATATAAGCGAGCAAATTCAGCTAGCTCAAGACTTAGAAGCTCTAGGCGTTGATTTAATCCAAACAGAAGGCGCTGCAATTGCTAATGTACAAAGTGCCGGCGCCAGAGGCTTATTAGAAACAGCTCAAATTTCTATCGCAAACACTATTGAATTAGTAAAAAATGTTGAAATTCCTGTGATGACAGCTAGCGGTATTTCTACAATAACAGCTCCTTTAGCTTTTGCAGCAGGTGCAAGTGGTATTGGTGTCGGTTCTTGTGTTAACAAATTAAATTCTACAATCGAAATGATTGCAACAGTTAAGTCTATTGTTGATGCTATAAAAGTTGAAAAAGCAGAAATACATACAAGAAATTAAAATTTAAAAACAAAATAAAAAAAAATCCTCCCTGAATCTTGAATTGCAAAGGGAGGATTTTAAAATTGAATTTAATTAGTTCATTATACTGCTCATCAATTAAATTTCAGATTACTCTTTTCAGAGAATAGTTTATTTTATTAACTTTAACTCAATTTAATAATCTGAAAAGTATTTTAGTGG
>JANQLL010000182.1 GCA_028280605.1 Candidatus Gastranaerophilales bacterium | reverse complement strand
CCCCTTAAAATGTTTCTTTCCTGTTCTGTTAACTTTAATCTTTCCATACTTCTATTTTGGAACATTTTACTAAAAAAATCACAAATTTATTTTAGAACCAGTATATTAGCTTAAGTTTTTATTTAAATACAGCCGACCAGGGCATCTTTGTTTAAGGGTTATTTGTTAAATCTATTAATATTAGATCAAAAATACTTTAAGGAACAAAAAATGAAAAAAATACTATTTGCTCTGCTCGCTTCACTTTTATTCACTGGCATTACAATAGCCAAACCTTTATTATTTGGTCCGCTTGAAATAACTATAATGCACTTTAAAAAAGTAAATCCTAACCTCTCTAAACTCAAAGTAAAAGTAAAAAACGTAAGCGATATTCCATTAAACGGATGCAGATTAAAAGCACTCCTCTTTAAAAATCAAAAGGTCGCTCGTTTTCAAGAACTCCTTTTGAACTCGGGAGATGGGCTTGTTGCTAATGAAAAATATTATTTAACCTATGAGTTTAACAGACCTAATGATCATGACTCCATAGGATTTTATTTAAAATGCGGTGATAAGTTATTTGTTCCGGCAGTAATTAAATAAGAGGAATCTTCACTTTTATTATTTGACTTTTGTATAAATTTAATAACTTGATTATATTCAGGTAGCTCTATATTACCTAGAGTTTGACATTTTAAGGCCGTAGTAGCAGCTGCAAATTTCAGGATTTTGGGCATATTCCAATTATTAACAATGCCATAAATCACTCCGGCTGCGTGAACATCTCCTGCACCTGTAGTATTAAATACTTTAGCTTTAAAAGCTTTCTGTGTATAAATTTTCTCTTTATGCCAACAGGCTGAGCCGTTTATTCCGTCGGTTATGATTATAGCTTTTTTCGCAGGATATATGTCTGATATTTTTTCTGTTAAAATTGATAATTCTTTATCAAGGTTCAACAGGTTAACAGCAAAGCGTTTAGGCATTATTATTATATCTGTCAATTCTAATAAATTAAGTGTTTTTTTCCTGAAATTACCTGTATCTATTGATATCAGAGTATCCTTATTTTTATAATATTTAATTAAATCTATTGCTGCATCATGATTACGCCCGTCAATATGTAGTAATTTTGCATTTTGCAAAGATTTTAGATTAATTTCTTCAGTTTTATAATCAGACAAACTGCCTGAGCTGTATGCTATTGTACATGTTTTATTTCTTAAATCGATCCATATTTGAGAATAGCCTGATTGTGCATTTTTTTGAATAATTATATTTTTTGTATTTATATTATTTTTTTTTAAATTATCTATAATAAACCTGGAATTGCTATCATCTGCGACTTTTCCTATTATAGAACAGGTTAATCCTAATTCTGATAATGTTCTTAGTGCAGTTGGTACAGGACCGCCCAGTTGTTTTTGAGATTGTATAATTTCAATTTTTTCATCAGGATACGGAACTGCCAAATCATCTACTAGCACTGCACCAGCTCCGATTATGTCAACTTGTTTAGAAAATAGCTCCATTAATTTTATCCTTTCAAAAGGAGTATATCTCTAAAAAAGTCCTGAATAAATATTTTTGAGTTATATATTTAATTTTTTTTTAAGTAAGTAGATACAAAAAGAACTTTTGTTACTTCCTTACTGGTTTTGAAGCATAGAAAAAAGATGCTGCCCTTTTTGCGCTGGACAACATCTTACATAACCCCAAGAAGAAATTAAATTATAAAGGTATCATTTCTTCTACTACTGGTTGAGAAGTAGAAGATGGGACACCCGAATTAGAATTATTGTTATTATTACTGCTAACTGGTACCATTTTTTCCTCTACCACATTGCTTTGTTGATTATTTTGATTACTATTATTATTGGTATTGTAATTGTTGTTATTGCTATTATTACTATTGTTGTTGTATTGATTATTGTTTTTGGGCATATATTTCTTCAGGATATGAGTACCAACATTAAAAATAGTCTGTTTTACCGCCTCTTTAAAGATTTCTTCTCCCATACATAGTTTTTCTTCAGCTACATCACAGCTACATGTTTGACTTTTAGGTAAAGACTTGTACTCTGTAGCTAAAACACAAACAGGGCTGGCAATTAAACCGGACAATATCAATGCGCTTATAACTTTAGAAAAATTTTTCATTAAACCTTCTCCCCCTAGGTAGTTATCAGTTATTTTATTATTATCTTTCCTATTTAAATATTTTTAAAGTAAGAAATATAATTATTTTCTGCTCGATGTAATATGAATTATGGCTTATTGTTTTTTTAATTTCAAAGGATTTTTAAGAACTTTACAAATAGTAAAAAATCTTAGAAGCTACTTTTTCGTTTTCGTTGCTGTTTCTAAGGTTTTGCAGACAAGATTAATTAAAAAAATATTTTGTATTAAATTACTTATTATTTTATTGGGGGGGGGGTAAATGACTTTAACCAGCCTGACATATCAACACAAGGTTTTGTCCCTGCATTGTTAAGAGATGTAGCAGGTATTACAAATGTTGACCTTGTTTTCTCTTGATGATGCTCTTTATCAATTTTCTCACGGGTTTTATCATCTTTAATAAAGTGCTTGGTTACGCATCTCAAACCTCTGGTTACATAATTATTTGCAATAGCTGTTAACAAGCCCACTGTTACAAAAGCATTATTAAATAAACTAAATACGGTACCAAATCCTTTTTGCGCCTTGCTTAAGTCGTGTGCATTTGCTTTACTTCCTGCCATTTTTGCCAACCTACCTACTGCAGCTTTTGATATTTTAGAGCCGTATTCTGCACTAAATGGCTCGCTTATCATTTTTAGAAGACCAAATGTTACAAACTCTGCAGCAAAGTTATATGTGGCTGCATAGTATTGTTTTTTAGGAATAAGCATTAACGGTCGCATAATAGCATTAGTTAATACACTTATAGAAGACCAGTATGGGAAGGCCCCTACTTTTTTACCAATACTTTTTGTTATTGAATTATTGGATATAGCATCAATAAACTTATTGTTTTTAGCAAAGTTACTAAATCCTGCTGATATTTTTCTAGCAATTTTAGCTTTATGAGGTAATAATGGTAATGCACATAATGCTAATACACCAGCTGCAACTGTACCCAAAAACATATTTTTCTTATGCTCAGCAGATTTTTGCTGTGGAGTAAGCTTAGTTTGAGTACCATCATCTTTTTTGCACTTGCCTACAAACCTGTCAAGATATCGAGTTATCCCAACGGAGCAAACGTTCATTAAACCTTCTACTAAAATAAATTCTGATAGCTTATTTAAACCAGCTTTTACTTTAGTGGCTTCTTGCCCGCCTGATTTTATATTTTTTGTTAAAGCTGTTGCTACTGCGTTATTTGCACCTTTTAAAGATTTTAAAGTAGCCAATAAAATACCGCCATTTATAATAGAAATCGCGGTTATCCAAGCAGCATTATATTTTCTTTCTTCTTTTGATGTATTTTTATCCATTAACGTAAGTAATGGCCTAAAAGCTAAAACACCACCTGTACATGCCAATATCGACAAAGTAGGGCTTTCTCCGCCACTTAGTTTAGACAATTGTTTTAATGCTTTATCAGCGAATTTTTCAGAAAAACCTGTAAATGTAGGTTGCCCATTGTTTTGTCTTGTATGATTTATTTTGCCCGTAAATTTAATATTAGTTTGCTTATTTTGACATTGTTCTTTAGTTAAAGCACTATTCTGAATATTTGTTTTACTACTAGTCCTGTTGAATATTTGATGTTGTGCCCTAACCTTACTTTGCCCGTTCTGATTAAACCCTATTTGTTGCACAAAACTAACCTTTCCCTTTAATCGGACGTCTATATATTCTCACATTGTTAACTGGATGTGTTCTTTTTCCTTGACTTTAGAGCCTAAATAAAAATTCTAGCTTTCAATAATATTAACTTGGCACACAAAATTAATTGATAATGAAGAAAATTTTTTTAACAAAACTTTACAGCAATAAATATAAATTCATTTTTCAAAATATTCAATCATATTATCATTTTAAAATTCATTTTCTTTATGTATTAATTAATTTTGTGTATCATTGTACAGTAGGTATGAGAGTGGATTAAATTGAATTATGTTAAAAAAATTAATTTCTCAAAACGTTATAAACGCAATTGAAAAAGCAGTAAGCAGCGGCAACCTTGGTCAAATGACAGATACAAGCGCTGTTAATGTAGTTGTGGAAAAAACAAAAAATCCTGAATTTGGAGACTATGCTGTAAATGTATCTCCTCTTGCAAGATACGCAAAATTACCGCCTAATAAAATTGCAGAAGCAATTATTGCAAGCATTGAGTTTGAAGATGCAAAAATTGATAATGTAGGCGGCTTTATTAACTTTAAACTAGGCAAAAGCTGGCTGAATAAAAGTATTAAACTTATAAATGATAAAAAAGAAGATTTTGGTAAATTTGAACCGGAAACACCTGAAAAAATTCTACTGGAATATGTTAGCGCAAATCCTACAGGACCGTTGCATATAGGTCACGGAAGATGGGCTGTTGTTGGCAGCTGTCTGGCTGATTTATTAAAATTTGTAGGGCATGAGGTTTCTGAGGAATTTTATATAAATGATGCGGGCAATCAAATTAATAATCTCTCACGCTCCTTATGGTTGCGAGTTCTCCAAGAGATGGGTAAAGACGTTAAGTTTCCGCAGACTGAAGAAGAAGGCGTAAAAAATTATTATCCTGGTGAATATTTAATTGATGTAGCTAAACAATATCTTGAAAACAATAAAGCTAAAGCAGAAGAACTATATACCAAATATCCTGATGCTTTTGCACCGGGTGAAGAAGTAATGAAAGAAATGGCTGGCTTTGGAAAAGCAGTTCTTTTAGAGCAACAAAAGAAATTATTAGATAAGTTTAGAGTTCATTTTGACACCTGGTACAGCGAACTTTCTTTACATGATAAAGGTGAAGTAGAACAAGCTGTTGAAACACTAAAAGAAAAAAATCAAATCTACGAGCAAGAAGGTGCGCTGTGGTTTAAATCTTCTGAATACGGTGATGATCAAGATAGAGTTATTATTAAATCAGACGGTGCTTATACTTATTTAACAGCTGATATTGCTTATCATTATGATAAATTAAAAAGAAATTTTGACAGGTTAATAAATATATGGGGCGCAGACCACCATGGTTATGTAGCCAGAATGAAAGCTGCTATTGCGGCTCTTGGATATGATAGCAATAAATTAGAAGTTCTTTTAGGACAGCTTGTCAACTTAATAATCGGCGGTGAGCAAGTTAGAATGGGCAAAAGAAGAAAAATGCTTACTCTGGAAGAGCTTATTGATGAAGTTGGCATTGATGCTACTCGTTTCTGGATGATAATGAGAAGTATTGATACAACTCTTGACTTTGATGTAGATCTTGCAAAGTCCTGCTCTGACGAAAATCCTGTTTATTATGTTCAATACGCACATGCCAGAGCTTGCAGTATTTTAAGAAATTCTACACAGGATAGAGTTGATCAGGAATCAAATTCAACGTTACCGCCGTTTTTGGCCCAAGGTGAATTTGATTCATTATATAAGACTGAAAATTTTGATATAAACATATTAGATAGCTTATGGAATACTGATGATGAAAAAGAACTTGAATCAACAAAAGCTCTGATTCTTAAGTTAGAATCATTTGAAGATTTGATTATATCCAGTGTAAAAAACAGAGCACCTTATATGATTGCAAGATATTTACAGGATCTTGCAAGTACTTTCCATCAGTTTTATACATTTACAAGAGTTCTAAATGTCGAAGAATCTGTTATGAAGTCAAGGTTAGCACTTGTTTATTCGACAAAACAAGTACTTTTTAACGGTCTGAATCTTTTATCTGTTTCTGCACCGGAATCAATGTAAATTATAGGAGTTTTATCTATGTCTGAAATACCAGTTTGTCCACTTATGAGTGCAGGGAATGATATTGCACAAATATGCGAGCAGGAAAATTGTGCGTGGTATTTAAAAAACTATAAAACTTGCAGTGTATATGTTTTAGCCCATAACGCCGCATTAGATATTAAAAAGAAACAAAGCGGGCAGCAATAGTTGCAACAATTCGAAAAGCAGCATAAAATTATAGCCTCTAGTCTTTTAGATTAGGGGCTATAATTTTATGCTGCAACTTTTGATTTCAAAGCTTTTTCAGTAATTTTTCTTAACTCTACATCAGTTAAATCTTTTCCTTTACTAATTTTAAAGTGATAATACTCTTTAAAAGTGTGTCCAGCAGAGTAAGCAATTGCTGCAACTAGAGGTGGCTGCATTAATAGTGCAACCCAGATGTTAACTCCAGGAATCCATTTTAATAAATTTGAGCCTATATAAACTGCACCACTATAAGCAGAGATCCCTTTTGCTATTACTTTTCCTATCCTTGTTAACTCATCCATCGATATAGATATTTTATATACTTTTGATAATTCATATCCCATCTTTGCAAAAGCAGAAGATACTGCTACTATATCAAATGGTGGGGGAAGTAAATTCCCAACAAGAGACCCAAATGACCATCCAGCTATTACTTTATCTGCTTCTTTATCCATTTGTTTTAAATCTGTTCCAGTTAATTTTGACGTTATGAATTTTTTCATAACTTTCTCCTTCTTTTTTATTCTAATCATATTGATTTTATATAACAAGTTTAATAATAATAACATTAAACAATAAGTTTAATAGAGTTATAAGGATAATAAAAATGCAAAAATCAAATTACCTAAACAGCTAATTTATAAAAAGATTTATTTTTATTTTAATAAAAGATTATAGGGATAAATAATGAAAAAAAGTATTTCTTTAATTTTTATATGCTTAACCCTAGTATTTACTACAGGGCAGACTAACAAGGTTAAAGCTCCTAATATACTACTTGATTTTCCGCTCAGGTGCACTATAGATAAAGACTGTTGGATATTAGCATATCCTGATTTAGATAGCAGTGAAAAGTGGAAAGACTACAAAGGTGGTAACAGAACTTATAATACTCACAAAGGTACTGATTTTGTGATTAAAAATCAGAAAAGAATGAACTATCGTGTACCAGTGGTGGCTGCTGCCAATGGAAAAGTAATTGGTACAAGAAATGGTGTTAGAGATATTAATGTAAAAAAAATCGGTAAACGCTCAGTTGATAAAATAGAGTGCGGTAACAGAGTAGCTATTTATCATGGCCAGGGGCTATTAACTGATTATTGCCATATGTTAAACGGTAGCATTGCAGTAAAAAAAGGTGATTATGTTAAAGCAGGTGATCTATTAGGCTATGTTGGCATGTCCGGGCTTACGGAGACTCCGCATTTGCACTTTGGTGTGCAGTATAAAAATAAAAAAATAGATCCATTTACGGGTAAGTTTATTAAAAATTGGCCAATTCAAGGATTAAACAGGTCTTTATGGAAGCCTGAAATAAAAAACAAGTTAAAATATCATCCAGCCTTTATTTATAACATTGGGATAACTTCTCAAGTTCCTAACAAGTCTGAAATACAAGAAGGAAATTTTGAACAGCAGAATATTAAAAATAATTCTAAATTTATATATATATGGGCTGATACTTTATCAATTAAGCGAGGCGATGTTTTAAGCTTTACTTTAAAGGATCCTTTGGGTAGGACTTTAATAAATAAAAAATCTGTTATAGATAGACCTAATGTTCGACGATTTTTTTATTTGACTCATAATAGAAACAGTAAAAATTTAGAACTAGGTAAGTATAGTGCAAAAGTTAAAATATATAGGCCTGCAAAACAAGTCAGCTATAAGAAAATTCTGGATTTTTATGTAGTTGAGTAAATATCTTATAAAAAAATAAAAATTAAAAAGGGCTTTAATCAATCATAAAGCCCTTTTTATAAGATTTAAATTTAAAAATTCTATTTTGTTAAAACAGTATCTTTGCTTTCAATATATCTAATAGCTGCATTGGCAGAAATTGCACCGTCAGCAGCTGATACAATAACCTGCCTTAATGGTGTTACTCTTACATCACCTGCTGCAAAAACGCCTTCTATATTTGTTAAAAGACTGATATCTGTATTAATAAATCCTGTTGGGTCTAACTCCAGCTGATCTGTGAACATTTCTGTATTTGCACTAAAGCCTATATAAGGAAATATGCCATCAGTGGCCACATCTGAGATTTCATTAGTTTTTACATTTTTTACGGCAAGTGTTTCGACTTTTTCGCCACCTTTAATTTCTTCTACCACAGAGTCCCAAATAAAATTAATTTTAGGATCTTTAAAAGCTCTTTCTTGATACATTTTATCAGCTCTTAGCTGATCTCTTCTATGTATAATATTTACTTTAGAAGCAAATTTTGTTAAATAAAGAGCTTCTTCAATTGCTGCATTGCCGCCGCCTACAACTGTTACAACTTTTTCTCTGAAAAATGCGCCGTCGCAAACTGCGCAATAACTTACACCGCGGCCAAGAAGTTCTTGTTCTCCGTTAACACCTAATTTTGCAGGCTGTGCTCCTGTTGCAATAATAATTGATTTAGCTTTAAATATTGCTTCTTCTGTTTCAACAACTTTTTCTTCGCCAAGGAGGTTAACTTTTTTAACCTCTTGCATAATGTGTTTATCTACATCGAACTTATCAACGTGATCTTCAAACTTTTGAATTAAATCAAAGCCGCCAATCAGACCAAATCCCGGATAATTTTCTATCTCAAGCGTATTATTAACCTGACCTCCTAAGATACTTGTATCAATAATAGCAGTCTTTAAATTACCCCTTGCTGCATATATAGCTGCGGAAATGCCAGCTGGACCGCCCCCTAAAATTAATAAATCATAATTAAATTCTTTCATTGTAATACCCTCTATATATAATTACTTGCCTAAAATGTCCTCAAAAGTTGGGCCGGAGATCCTTTCTCCCTTTACTTTGTATTTTACATAATGACTTTCTATCAGTCTACCCGATTTAGTATAGTATTCTGTAATAATGACGTCTGTTCCCCAAAAAGTATCCCCGTCCACGGTAATTTTGGGATTTTCGTATTCTCTTGTTTTACGCGTATTTTTCTCTCGCGTAAAACTTGCTGTTTTATTCTTTACTTCTTTTACTGTTATAGAAGCTGATGCACCTGTTGATGGGTTAGAAAGCCTTATTATGTTATCGTTTCTTTCCAGTTTCCATAGGTCAGAACATTTTTTATTAAAAATATCCGGGTGGCTGGCTTCTATCAATTCACTGGTAACAGACCATGTGCCATAAAATTCTTCTGGCAATAAATTTATACTGCTGACTCCACCTTGTAGAACACCGTCTTTAAAGGTATAAGATGATGACTGTTTTGGCAAAGTGATTGCATTTAACTGAATAGGCTTAAAATCAATTGGTGCGTTTGCTGTAAGTAAAGCTAAAATAGTGGCTATTGTTAACATAAAAATTTTATCTCCTGATGGAAAAATCTTGGAATTCGCCGGTGTATTGTTGTTTTGTAAGTTCTATGTGATCAACACGCGACATTGGCGGCCCTTTATAGCACCATTGTACCATTTGCTCGACAATGTGGTCATCCCCTTCAAATATTGCTTCTACTTTATTGTCGGGGATATTTCTGACCCAGCCGAACAGACCTAAATCTACAGCTTGATGAAAGGTACTATACCTATAGCTTACACCTTGCACTCTGCCGGAAATTATTAAATGAACTCGTTTTTTAGTCATTTTGTTTTTATTGCCCCAAGCTTAGTTAAATTTATTAGTATAAATAATTATAATAAAAACCAATAGTAAATACATTAAGAATTTTCGTTACTGTTTTTTTATTATTATTGATTTATTAAGAATAGTAAAATATAAATTTAGAGAGTAGTAAATTTTTAAATTTAGAGGCATTATATATATAATTAAAAAAAGAATACTTGGGGACTCATAAAAAAATGAATACTATAAAAAACGTAAACTTTACTGCTAAAAGCTTAAAAGCACAATCAAGACAAGACAATAATAATAAAACACAATCTAGTGTTGTATCTAATACATTAGCAGCTGGAGTTACCGCAGGTGTTACAACTGGTGGAGCTGTAGCAGGTGGTACTTATGGGTCTGGCAGAATACCTAAGGCAATAAATAAAAAATTTTTTAAATCTCTTTTTGCCCCGAAAAATCTAAAAGAATTAAGTGGAGAAGAAAAAACTATAGCTTCTTCTCTAGTAACTATAGCTAAAGCTCGTAATAAATCGGAACTTAAAGCAAATATAAATAAACTCCCAGGTGGAGAAAATATCATTAAATTTCTAGAGAATGAAAAAAATGACAAAACATTCAAGAAAATTTTAGAATCAAACTTTAAAAGGGTATTATATGGTGCAGAAGAAGAAGAGGCAAAGGAAGCTACTTCTCAACTTAGACAAATTGCTGATGATATTGTAGGAAAGACAAATAGAGAAAAAATTGAAAAAGCAGTTAATTCAGCTGAAGAAAAAGGAGTGTTTAAGGAGCTTCCAGAAAACTTTTTTAATAAACTTGAACATTTACCTAAAAAAGCAGTTGCAGCATACGCAGCCGGTGGGGCTTTAATAGCAGGTACCACAGCTGTTTTAGGTAGTGCACTAGTAAGTAAACTAACAAGTAAAAAACAACCTGTGGAAAAATCCATAGAACAACCTGCTATAAAAGAACCTGTAAAGCAAGTTGAGGAAGAAATAATTGAATAATAATTTTATATTTATAAAAAATTAAAGTAAAGACCGGCTAAAAACAAAGCTTGCCGGTCTTTTGCTATTTTAGAAAGACGCACCCTAAAAACGTAAAAAAGGATGCTTTTCTCTAGTTGATAAGCATCCATCATAAATCCCGCCCTTTTAGCCTTAAAGGAGCCAAAAAAAATATTCAACTGTATGTTTACGTAAAAATTAAAGACAATTTATGCAATGATAATTTTTGCTTACAAAAGGGTATAAAAAGGCACACTTATCCTGGATGATAGTCATCACCTTTTTTAGGTCATCGCTACAAGCTTTGATACAGCTTAAGTCTAACTGAATCAACAGTGATTGATAGACAACAACCATTGCCCCCGGGAGGATAAAGTGCTGTTTTAATTTTGAAATTAAATTTTGCGTGGCTAGCGCATCCTTTAATCTCTTGATACAGAATGAATTTAAGCTTTTAAATTCTTGGTTTATTGTGGTAACATTAGAAATAACTCTATTTAATTTAGAGTGTTTGTTTTTATTTATGTAGTTAGAAGCTGCCGGGAGTCTGGCAGTGCTATTATTTTTTATTTTTAAATCTATATATATTATGAATCTTTTAAAATTATATAATCTAGCGGAAAAATACTTATTAACAAGCTGAATATAAGAAAAAACAAACTTTTTTCTTTCTTCATCATTATGTTGTGAAATATTTGGAAATAGAAATACAATCATATTCCACAACATACAAAATAAAGTTTTAATGTATTGTGCAGTTTTCATAACCAATACACTCACCTTACTATTTATAATTTATCTATCTTGTATATATTATGACATGTTTTATAATATTTTGCATGAAAATTGCATGATTATTACAAAATTGTTACTAAATAAATAGCAAGGTCTAAAAAACATTCTGTTTTATTTTAGCTCTTTGTATACTTCCTGAAGCGGGTTATATTCTTTTATAAATTCTTTTTTCTTTCCGCTGCATAACCTGAAAACTTTATCTGTTGCCCAGGCTGAAATGGCCAGAGCAACTGTGGCAATACCGCCTCTTTTTCCCCAACCTTCAGGCTTACCTAATAATTTCATAAAACCTTTATATAAACCAAACGTACCTGCTCCTGTTGCTGTTGCCTGAAGTGCAGGACGTACATAAGAATAATTTGAGCGACTTGATCCCTCAGCATTACTTGAACCATATCCTTTAAATGCTGTATTTGTCTTAACACTATTAATTCCGCAACTCATTAACTTCCTCCATAAAATTTCATATCCAAAGCTAATCATAGAGTTTTTTATTCTTTTATTTATTTGATTGAAAATCTAATCTCTATCTTTTGTCTTTATACATTTGCTCCAAGCTCGACCCATTGTCGCAAGTCTCAAGTACATTTAAAATACTTCCAGCTTGTGAGGCAACTATATCAGCTTCTTTTATTTTTATTACTTTCAGCTTTTCAGGAGCAGGACGGTTTGTGTTTTTGCCGAAAAGAAGTTTATTTGTATTCCAGACTGCGACTGCCGTCGATGCCAGAGCGAACGCAGCAAGTCCGCCCCTAGCAAACATGCTTTTAGGATTTTTGAATAATCTTATCAATCCTTCATATAATCCTATAGCACCGCCAGCTGCTACTGTTGATTGAAGTACCGGACGTATATAGGTACTTTTTGTGCCCTCTTTGGCATGATTGTTGCTTGAATCATATCCTTTAAAAGCTGTGCTAGCGTATGTATTATTGATCCCATAAGACATTACCTTCCTCCGATTTTTATTCCCAATATTATAAAAACAATTCTTTTTTATTTTTTGCCCCAAATTACAAAAAGTTTTTATAGTGGCATATCGAGTTCTGATGCTCGAAGTAAACTTAAACTATATCAAAGCTTATGGTGGCTACATAATAAAGTTAATGAATAAAATCAAAAAATTTTGTTGCTTGAAAAGTAAAAAAAATTTATAATTATAAAAAATTAGTTTAAAGATTTCGGATTATTCGTTATAATAGAATATGCACAGTTTGTAATAGGAGGTTCTTATATGCGGCTAACTATTAACGGTCGTAATATTGATGTTACCCCGTCTTTAAAAGAATATGTAGAGGAAAAAATCGGTAGAATTACAAAACACAATGACCAAATTACCAAGACAGTTGTGACACTTAGTGTAAACAAAAATCCAAGTGTTTCTAACAGTCAAATTACTGAGGTTACCTGTTCCTTAAATGGAGCTCAGATTCACGTAAAAGAAGAAGCTGAAACAATGTATGCCAGTATTGACCTTGTAGCTGACAAACTTGACAGACAAGTTAAAAAACACAAAAATAAAATGCTAAGAGGCAAGTCAGGTAATGGTTCTATCAGAACTTCTAATCAGCTGCTACCGGAAGAAGCTCCTGAAGAAGAAGAAGAAACAGAAGAAGCTATTGTTGATAAAGAAGATCTCGTTGAAATTAATATTCAAGTAGAAGGTTCTGAACAATAAAATTAAAAAAATACGGGGGATAATCTCCCGTATTTTTTCATATTTTTTATACTTAATTTAATTGATCAGTAGTATAAAAGTATATTCAAACCTTTGAACTTATGTTACAATTATTAAAGTACAATCATTAATAAGCATAAAATAGATAATGTAGTTTTTATTATTAAGGTATGAAGGGATTCTAAATTGTTACCACTTGTGTCTGAAGAGGTAAGAGATAAAGTTTATCGAGAAGCTATTCAGGATGTTAATGCCTGGAGAAAAACTATGATACACCACATGAAAGAAGAAAATCCTGAAATCAATGCTGCTATTATTGAAATTGCTACTAAAGCTTCAATAGATGCAAAAGGTGTTGCACTAGGTGCTTATCTTACATATAAAATGCTGGAGCTAGCAGAAAAAGAAGGTGGCGTAGGCATAGAAGGCTTATTGGAATAACCTCTGAAATAAACTATTGTTCTTCGTTTTAGAAATCAGTTTTATTTACCCAAATGTATTCAATGCATTTGGGTAAATAGGTTTAGAATATAAAAAGGGTGCTAAAGCACCCCAGAGTCATTTAGGAAAGGAAGGAATCAGTTTAGGTTTAATTAGATTTGACCAGTTGTTTTCATTTTCTACCCATATTTGAGTTCTAAAGTCTTCAAAACAGGATATTTCAACAATTTCTTTCAAGATAATTGCATAGTTCAGTTCAAAAAACTCTATCCTTTCTTTTTTTTCTACATAATAATCATTAGAACCGCACTTTGAACAATATTTTTGATCAGGAATAATGCTGTTATATATTAATTTTGCACTTTTTTTGGTGCTGCAACAGCCGCATCTGACTATCTTAAAGGTCACTTGAATTTCTTTTCCGCAGTCAGGACAAAATTGATTTATCCCAATAGGATCAAAACTCTTGTGATCACAATAGTCTTTAAAAAGAAAACTTTTTAAAAACTCTATAAGCAAAGCAATCTCCTAAACTTATGTTGTATTCCTTACTTATTATCTTAATTATGGTATTTAAAAAGTCAAAAATTACTTTTAAAAATTAACTCTGTATAAAAGATTTATATAAACAGTCTAAAGCAGCTTGAGGCGATACGTAGTTCTTTAAATTGTGTTTTGTATTTTCTACTTCACTTATTGAATTTATTATTTTTTTTGAAATAAATAAATTTTGTGTATTAGCTTTTAAAACCTGTAATAAATAGTTTTGAATATTATCAAGAATCTCTGGTACTCTCAAAGACTCTTCTTTTGCAATTTTAAGAGTTTCTTCTGCCAGGTATAAAGCTTGTGCTGTTGATTTTGGCGGGAAATTTTGCAATAAAGCATTTATACGCTCTGGTGTAAAACTATTAGGCTTATAGCTTGCAAACTGAATAGTCTGACACCTTGAAACAATTGTATCGAGCATATCATCTTTATTATTGCTTAAAAAGAAAAAAGTTATATTACTGTTAGGTTCTTCTATTGTTTTTAAAAGACTATTTGCAGACTCTACATTTAGTATTCTGCGAGTTAATGGAGCTGGCATCCAGTCACATCTTTCTTCATCATCAATGCATGATGGTGTAGTTATTTTATCACTGTAATTTTGCCATATAAGTTCGGCGTGATGCTGGTACTCTTTACCTTGTTGAGCACTGGTAAATATTACTATCCTGTGATAAGAAGATGTTGACATAAGAATTTTTTTTAAATATTGAGCTTGATCGATTTTGACTACGGTTGCTGGCTGGGCTTTTGCGCCTTCTCTTGTGTAAAGAAAGTCTATTGGTGATACTGTAATTACTGCAGGATGTTTATTTTGTTTTATCCAATTACAATTTATACAACAGCACTCCTGGTTTAAAATTAAATCCGGGCAGTTTAATACTCTTGCTATTTGCAAAGCCAAATAGTATTGTTCTAAAGGCGAATTACCAGTTAAAAGATAAGCATGCGCAAGTTGTTTTTTATTTTGAAGTATAGTTTCAAAATAATTGGTTACAAATGGTTGTTTTTGCTTAAATTCATGACAAAACATTATTTATCCTACCTTATGCGCTTATTGCCATCTCTAAAGCCAATAAAGAATTAATTTGACCTGTTTTAATCTGTGATTCTGCTTGAGTTAAAGCTTGTTGCATATTAATTAAGCTATTTAGTTTTATATTTTTAAGTTTTTGTAAATCTTTTTCTACCAAAAATTTATTCATGCCAAGTGATTGAGATATTTCATAAGCATTTTTATTTCTTGACTCAGACTTAATTTTTATCCATTTTCTAATAAATGTTTGCAATGTTGCCATAATTTTAAGCTCATGATCTGTTTCCAGTAGCTTATGCAGTTCGTTCAATGCCTCGTATTTATTTGATTGCAACCAGTATTCAGCTAACAAAAAAATATTTTTATGGCTTGAGCATAATTCCAGCACATCCTGTTTTTTTATAAGTTTTTCCGGGTGAACATACAGGGCGATCTTATCAATTTCCGAGCTTAATTTTCTCAGGTCACTACCTGTATTATGTAATAACTCTAGTGCCGCATCTGTGGATATTTTTATACCTTTTCCCGAAGCATTTTTTTGTATCCAAGTTGCTATTTCTTTTTCCTGATAAAATTTAAAGGGATTAAAGGCTTCTATTTTGCCTATTTTGTCAATTGTTTTAGTCAATTTTATTGTTGAATCTATTTTTTTACCTGAATCTCTTGGGATATGACAAACAAACAAAACATAAACTTTATCATTAATATTTTCTAATATATCTATAAGTTTTTTAACTAAAGGGTCTGAGCTGGAAAATTTTCTGTTACCCCTTAAAAATATTGTACTTGCTTCTACTTCAATTAACATATTCCCAAAGCTCATCGGTAATGTTTGAAGAGTTTCGGTTAGTTGCTGCAAGTCCGGTTCTTTTAATTTTTTATGATTAAGCATGCTCCAGGCAGGGTCTAAAATTTTGTCTTTAAGGGCTTTTATTTTGTTGTTTAAATTAAATTCTTCTTCGCCCCAATATAAATATACTGGCATTTTTCCAACCGTTTGTTGTTTAAAATCACTTATTACTTAATTATTTTAGCATAGAAAGAGCTTGTTGTTTTTTTACTTTAAATATTAAGAAGTAAATAAAAAAGCAGGAGATAAATAAATTCCCCTGCTATATCAACATCAAATTTGTATTTATTAAAAAATTTATTTAGTACCCACTAAATTTGAATTAGCTAAGATACTTGCACCTACAACACCAGCACTTTCTCCGAGTTGGGCAGGTACGATTTCTACAGCATCAGCTGCAACTTTTAAAGATCTTTTCTGTACAGTTTCTCTAATAGGGTTAAAAAGGATATCTCCAGCTTGAGCTACACCGCCACCGATAACAATTTTTTCAGGATTTAAAAGGTTAACAGTATTTGCTAAAGCTATACCAATCCAGTAACCGATTATTTCAAAAATTCTTTTAGAAACTGCATCGCCCATATTAGCAGCTTCTCCAACTATTTGAGATGTAATTGGTGTATTAATAGCTAATTCTTTAAATTTACAGCTTTTACCGCCCATAACATAATCATGAGCCAATTTTACAATACTTGGACCAGATGCTAAAGTTTCTAAACAGCCAGTTTGTCCGCAACCGCAAATATCTCCGCCTTGGTCTTTTAAGATCATATGACCTAATTCACCGGCAGCCATGCTTGCTCCACGTATCATTTGACCATTAGCAATAATGCCTGCACCAATCCCAGTACCAACAGTAATACAAACTACATCTTTAGCGCCTTTACCAGCCCCATGTGCAAATTCACCTAATGTTGCCACATTAACATCATTATCGGCTTTGGTAGGTAAGCCAAATTTGTCTTCCATTATTTGACCTAATGGAACATTCATCCAACCGGGAATATTAGGAAGACTATGAACAAAACCTTTTTCATAGTCAACCTGGCCTGGCAATCCAAAACCTATTCCTCCAATGTCACCTTTCGGAATCTGAGTTTCTTTAAGACTAGTTTGGATTTCTGCAATGATATTTGAAATAGTATATTCATATCCCATTTCTGCTCTGGTGGGTACGGAATTTGAATATACAATATGACCCTCATAATCAACAATTGCAACTTTTACGTTTGTACCGCCGAGGTCTACACCGATGTTATACTTGGTCGTCATAAACTGTCCTCCCTATTTCTACTACTCTATAATCATTTGTTAGTTTATCATGAACAAATGATTATAAATTAAAATTATGAAAATATTTTTACTTTATTTAAAGTTTCATTTTGAATACAATAATAACTTTAATTTTTTAAGCATTTATCTTTAGCTTTTGAAATTATTTTATTTATAATTATTTTGTCAGATATATTTTATTATATACCGGTTCTAAAATAAATTTGTGATTTTTTTAGTAAAATGTTCCAAAATAGAAGTATGGAAAGATTAAAGTTAACAG
>JANQLL010000158.1 GCA_028280605.1 Candidatus Gastranaerophilales bacterium | reverse complement strand
CTTCAGTTTTTACGCTTTGTTTTTCCAAAACCTTAAACCTTTAATTTAATTTTTATTTAATATAACTTTTGTTTGTTTAATTAATATTATATCAGTTTTGAAAATTAAATGCAGGCTGGGTTTTGGATTTTCCGAAAAAAGGGTTATTTTATTAATAAAACGTTACATTTAAAATCTTATGATTTTTCTTTTAATGCTTCTTTTAATGCAATTTCTAGTGTATTTATTTTATTTTCCAATAATTTTATTCGCTCAGAGCTTTCTTTAGATTCAATTTCAGCTTTCTCTACATTTCTGCTTTCTTTTTTAATAGCTTGTATCCAGGAAGATTCTCTGATTTTCATTAATATTATACCAAATACTGTGCCATAAAACCCCATAAGTAATATAATACCACTTGTCATGGTTGTTTTAGTAGCCCCACCGGGCGTATATATTATTTCTGCAGTTAATCCTTTATTTAAATAAGTAAAAAACAAGATGTCACATACCACAATTATCGCTAATACAATATAAATTGCCTTCATATTCTTGTTTAAAAAATCCTTCATTTTAAATCAACTCCTTTGACTTAGTATTCTAATCAACTTTTGTATTTCTTGATCAGGTTCGATTTCTATACTTATTTTATCAGCTTTTTTCAAATTTTCATCAGAAATATTTAACGGCAGCTCGGGGTTAGGCTTGTAAAACGACAATTTATAAGCCTGAAGCGCTTGTCCATTTAACTTAACATTTATACTATCACCACCATACAAAGGATCACCGGCAACCGGATGATGAATATGCGACATATGCACTCTTATTTGATGAGTACGGCCGGTTTCCAGGGTTGCCTCAACATATGTAAATTGTTTAAACCTCTCCAGAACTCTCCAATGAGTAACTGAATGTCGTCCGGTTGGTACAACAGCCATTTTATGACGATGAACAGGATGTCGGTCAATAGGTGCATCTACAGTGCCGTTCTCTTCTTTGATATTTCCCAACACAACAGTTAAATATTGTCTGGTTGCAATTTTATATTTTACTTGTTCTGCCAAAAACTTGTGGGCATAATCATTTTTTGCAATCATCAGCAAGCCGGAGGTATCCCTGTCTAATCGATGAAGTATACCGGGGCGCATTATACCGTTTATACCCGAAAGTTTTCCGTCACAATAATACAAAAGCCCATTTACCAGCGTTCCTGTTCTTTCTTTTGATGTAGGATGAGTTAACATGCCTGCAGATTTGTTTACAACAAGCATATTCTCATCTTCGTAACAGATGTTTAGCGGTATATTTTCCGCCGGTAAGCCTAAAGGCTCTGCCTCCGGTATTTGTATAACAAGCTTATCTTCATATTTAAGCTTATAAGAAGTTTTGACTGTTGCATCATTTACCAAAACACTTTGTTTGTCTTTTATTAATTGTTGCACTCTGCTGCGTGAAATGTTTGTAATTAGATTTGTTACAAAAACATCAAGCCTTGTGCCTGCCTCATCTAGTTCTATTTCAGCTTTAAAGAGATTTTTGCCCATCGTTTTTTTCTTTATTTTTACTACTTAGCGGAAAATTTATAATAATAATAATAATAGCACCAATATTTATTGCTGCATCCGCAATATTAAAAACCGGGAAATTAATAAAGTCCAACTGAATAAAATCTATTACATAATTGTAAAATATGCGGTCGAATAAATTGCCCAAAGTACCGCCCAGTATAAAATTCCAACCGATCAAAGAAGCTGTTTGCATAGTATTTGAATTTTTTAATAAATAATAAAAAATCAATACTGATACAGTCATAGAAAAGCTTATTAAAAATGTAATATTGTTTTCCAGGAGGCTAAAAGCTGCGCCTGTATTATAAATTTTGGTGATTGATAAAATTTTGTTTATTATGATAAATTTATCAGAATAGTCTAAAATGCTCTCTATATAAACTTTTGATAATCTGTCTAAAATAAATATTATAAGAGCTATAATTATAAAATATTTTTTTTTATTCATTATTAGATTTTACTTTTTACCAGTTTATTACAATTCTTCAGAGGTGCGTAAAAGGTGCTTGCCGGAATTACATTAACTCTTTGATACAATAAAGCCAATCCGGTTAATTTGATATCAGGATGCGCATTAGCATCTTCGCTCATCTCTGTATAACCGACTGATGCGGCTGCAAATTCATTGTTATTTGTCTTGTTAGACTTCATAACCCTTTCTAACAAGCCGGAGGTTGATGGAATTTGCCTGAATACTTCTTGTGGATTTACGGACGGATGCACTATCGGCTGCCTTGTAATTGAACCTAACGCAAACATGCCTGCCGGAATTTCAGCTTGCAAAGTAGCTGTATAAGTTTCCCCTGCTAGTACCTGCTCTGGTGCATAGAAATCTACTGTTAGATTTTTTGCAGATCCGTATTTTATTATTGTTTTTTCAAACAAAATTCTGTCTGATACTATCTGCCAGCTCTTTCCAAACCGTTGCAAATATATAACATTATCAGTCTGGCTCTCGAATACGCCCCTATCATGTGTAATTTCTGATTTTTTTGAAGATACGCCTGTTATATACTCATTTAGATCTACAGCAGCTTGATCCCCGCTTATCCTAACATTTGTTATTTTAAAGTTATATTTTAAATTTGGGTAATTTACCCAGGTTTTATCTACAAGCTCAAATAGTTTTTTACGGTCTATACCATCAGCACTCTTATATTTGTACGATATATAATTTTTTAACTCATCTTTTTTATGTAAATTTAAAGTATTTGAAAATTTTTCTAAAAAAGATACAACTTCTTTTACTAATAAATTTTCCTGTAACGATACATTTACGTTGAAATCTTTTTGTTCTGCAAACAAAGGTGATGCAGCAACATTCATAATTAAGACAGCTAATAAAAAAATAATCGCTTTTTTCATCTATATACTCCACTTATAATTAATTTAGGGCTTATGGATAGAACCATCAACTTGTTCCTCTTGCTTAATTATTATTTTAACAGCAAAACACTTAAATTGTACATAAGCCGAATATTTGGGATTAGACTTTACATTTTGTTGATTTATTAGTTTTTTTGAGTCATTATCTATTTTAGATTATACTAACTCTGAATGAGGCTTTAGCGTGACTAACTCAAAATACTTTTCAGATTATTCATTTATGTTATAACTAAATAATGTAATCTATAGTTCTGAAAAAAATAGGTTAACATTAAACGATAAGCAGTATAAAGAGTTTATTAGCCTAATAATAGGTAAGAGGAAATAATAATGGCAGTTGAAACAGTATTAAAAGGACTGGAAAACAGCAACTATACACTTACAGATGAACAACAAGACATAAAAAAATGCGTTAGAGAATTTGCAGAAGCTGTAATTCCTGAACGCTCCGCACAAATAGATGAAGATGCTAAGTTTCCTTGGGATATCTATAGGGAAATGATTAAAAATGACCTGGTTGCGGTTCCGTATCCTGAAGAATACGGTGGATTGGGTCTGGACCCCGTAGCAGAATGTATTGTAGTTGAAGAATTATCAAGAGTAGACTTATCTTGCTCCTTGGCATGTATGGTTAACAGCCTTGGCAGTAAACCTATTTTATTAGGTGGTAACGAGGAGCAAAAGAAAAAATATATAACACCTATTGCCAAAGAAGGCAAAATATGCGCTTTTGGACTTACCGAAGCCGGTGCCGGAAGTGACTTTATGGGCATACAAACAAAAGCAGTTAAAAAAGGCGACAAATACATAATTAACGGTTCAAAATTATTTATCAGCCACGGTAATTTGGCAGACTTTATTACGGTATTTGCTAAAACAGACCCTAAATCAGGCATTAGAGGCCTATCCTGTTTTATTATTGAAAAGGATTATCCTGGTTTTAAAGTTGGAAAAACAGAGCATAAACTAGGCATTAGAGGTTCAGAAACAGCTGAATTAATATTTGAAGATATGGAAGTTCCTGCTGAAAATATTCTTGGAACTGAGGGATCAGGCTGGAAAATAGCTATGAATACTCTTGACAACTCAAGGCCCGGTGTTGGAGCGCAAGGTGTAGGCGTTGCTCAAGGCGCTTTGGATTGTGCATTTAAATATGCTCAGGAAAGAGAACAATTCTCTCAACCTATTGCAAACTTTGAAGCTGTTCAAAATATGCTTGTTGATATGGAAATTAGAATACAAGCTGCCAGGCTTATGGTATACAGAGGTGCTGAAGCAGTTAAATGCAATAATAAAAACAAAGCTATGTATTCTTCTCTTGCTAAGTGCTATGGTGGCGACGTTGCAATGAGAGTAACTACCGATGCTGTTCAAATTCTCGGCGGTTATGGGTATACAAAGGAATTTCCTGTAGAAAGAATGATGAGAGATGCAAAAATCACTCAAATATACGAAGGTACAAACCAAGTACAACGCATGGTTATAAGCAGGCATCTCCTTAAAAACTATAAATAACTAATAAAATCAAATTTAGATAGATAGTAAACAGCTACTTTTAAAATATTTTAAAGTAGTTTTTTTTTTATATTTTTATATTTAAACCTGTAAAATACCTAAAAATATAAAAACAATTTTATTTTTTTATTTAAAAAGTATTGCTTTTCAGTAATGTAAGTTTTAAATTATTATACAGATGGCATTTTTTTAGATTTAACTATTTTTACTAACTTAAATAAGCAAAGAAAGAAGTATAGGATTTTTTATGAGTAGAAAAGGAGAAAATTGTTGGTTAAGTACAAGCAGAAATGTGGCGTTTATACCACATCCGATGTTGATGAAAGACACATAGCGTCGCAAAGCCTGAATAATACTTCTGTTAACTTCAAAAAAACAAACTTTCAAGTTTTTGAAGAAATTGAATATGAAACCGGTTTAGACTTAAATAATATTGAAACTCCTATACTGGATGCGTTAGAGAACTACTCAAATAACCCATCCGTACCATTACACATTCCGGGACATGCTCGTGGAGAAGGCGTATTCCCTAAATTTAGGGAAATAATCGGGTCAAAAGTAATAAATATTGATACTACTGACGAATTTGATAACCTGGGTACATTACATCCTGCAACCGGAGCTGTTAAAAAAGCTCAAGAATTAACTGCGCAAGTATTTGGCGCAAAAAACTCCTTTTTTCTCATAAATGGATCATCAGTCGGGAATCTTGCTTTAGCGCTAACAGTTACAAAAGAAAATCAAAAAGTAATAATTGCAAGAAATTGCCATCGCTCTGTTATTAGCGGATTAACTATGACAGGCGCAATTCCTGTATGGATTACTCCGGAGTGGAAAGAAGAATGGGGAGTATGGGGCGCTATCAATCCGGATAAAATAGAAGAATTACTAAATGAAAATCCTGATGCAACTACAGTTTGGATAACTAATCCGACTTATGAAGGTATTGTTAGTAATATTAAAGAAATTTCTGCAATCTGCAAAAAAAGAACTATAACACTATTAGTTGACGAAGCTCATGGGTGTTTGTGGAACTTCCATGAAAAGTTACCTGAGCCTGCTCTTAACTGCGGTATTGATGCTGTTGTGCACTCTATACACAAAACAGGCGGCAGCTTTTCTCAGAGTTCTGTAGTGCATATAGGAAAAGAGTCTAAAATTTGTGAAGAAGAGCTTGAAGCAAACCTTAAAATGCTGCAATCTACCAGCCCTTCTTATTTATTGCTCGCCAGCCTGGATTCGGCAAGAGCATATTTATCTTCTGAATATGGTCTAAAAAAAGTTGATGCAGCGGTAGAAAATGCTTTACAACTAAGAAAGCGGTTAAATAACCTGCCCGGTGTACAATGTATTGAAGCAGATGACACGAATACAATGGTTGATCCTACTAAAATATTCTTAAAAGTTGAGGGTTTAAGCGGTAAGAGACTTGAGAGCATTTTAGAAATTGAATATCACATTGAAGTAGAAGCTGCTGCGGACAATGGGATTTTGGTACTGGTAAATATCGGCAATACAAAAGCTGAGCTGGAATACTTCTGGGAATGCATGAATTCTATTGTTAACAGCCATTATTCTGATATAAGTTATTTAAATAAAACAAAATACATGCCTTACTATGTACCTGAGATGGTTTATCCGCCAAGAAAAGCGTTTATGAGTGCAAAAGAAAAAATATCTATAGAAAATTGTATTGGAAGAATATCTGCCGAGGTAATAGCAGAGTGTCCGCCCGGGATACCAATATTAATACCGGGAGAAAAAATCACGGAAGAGCATCTTCCGTATCTTAGGAAGTTAAAAACAATAAGCGTTATTAAATAAGTAAAATTCTGTTAATCGTCAATTAGAATATCATTTTCGGGTTCAACTTGCGGGTTTTCTGTTTTTTCATAACAATATGCTGCAACCAGACCGCTGAATGTATTAAATAAAGCGCTTAATGCGGCAATAAATGTCATAAACATTAAAATTATTAATATGCTTACTCCTAAATCTGATACAGAGTCCGTAAAATTATTAGATTTAGGAACTAAAGAAAAAAATAGGGATAAATTAAAAGGAATATTTACAAGCATAGCTGCAAAAGCAGCTGAAAATCCTGATATACCACCTATAAATGCTCCGTCTTGTATTGTTAAAAGTCCGACAAAGGCATTTTTCTTTAAATAAACCACAACCATTGCGCCAATAAGGGTAAATATAAGAATAATTATACATTTAAATAATAAAACAGATGCCGGATATATAAGACCAAAGACAAAGCCTACTACGGCTCCCAGCCAGAGTGATGATTTTAGTAACAACCCCATAAAAAGCTTACCCTCTAAATAAAAAACTATGCTTTTATTTTAAACTATAAGCTGAATATAAACAATGACTTTTTATAATGATTAAATTAGTTATACTGCTCATCAATTAAATTTCAGATTACTCTTTTCAGAGTTTAGTCTATTTTACTAGTTTTAAGATGATTGAATAATCTGAAAAGTATTTTTGAGTTAGTATACAAGTAGTCTTATGCTGACAGATCCAGTTTTTTTGATTCAGGCTGTTTCTCCTGTTTTTTTATTTGTTCACGGACTTGAGATAAATGCAAATCTAGCCCCTTAAACACTGCAAGAGAAGAAGGATCTTCAATCGACATCATAAAAATTTTATCTCTATTTAGTTGTGAAGCATCTCTTCTTAATGGAGAATTAGGTCCTACAACGATAATACGACGTCCGTCATTTTTCATCATTGATATATCATTTCCACCATCAGCAGCAAGGATTAAATTTTCAGGCTTAACATCCAATTCTTTTCTTAAAAATTCTACAGCTTCGCCTTTATTCGCCAGAGGACTCGATACATCAATTACAATAGAAGGTTCAGACAACTTCTTGGCTAAATATGGATCCGTAATATAATATTTAATACCTTTTTCATTAAGAGAACCCTTTAACTCATTTACAAAATTTTCTACTTGCTCAGGGGTGCGATAGCTTTCTTCATTAAATAAATCCTTAGATTCTCCATCTAAAAGTTTTATACTATCATTCTTAATACAAAACGGCTGAGTATATTTAGAAGCATTTACGCAATCACTGTTTAAAATCTTACTCATAGGCTGTATAGTCAGATTTTTATACTTATCTGATCCATTTAATTCTTTAATAGCATCTTTAACTATTTTGGCATTAAAACCACTATTTGCTTGCTTATCCTCCCAATTTGAATAAGACTTATTCCATACGCCCTTAAGAATACTGGCCCCATTATAGGTTATGGTCCAATCAGGTTTAGGTAACGACTTATCTATTCGCTCTGGAGGCCGACCCGTAACATATCCAAACTGAAAATCAATTCCCTCTTTCTTACAGGCTTTTTTTAGCTGAATTACTCCGGTATCAAGCCTATTTCTTGCTTCCTTTTTATCACAAAGCCATGTCCCATCTAAATCACTAAGGAACAGCACTCTATTTTCCAGCGCCTCTCTGCTTCTATTAGAAATTTTACTGTTAGTTCCACCTCTAAATACAGGCTTTTTCCTATTGACTGCAGGCGTTAAGTTTATCACCATCTCAACTCTCCTATTTTGACAAATATATTGTTTATTATTTTGTATCCTTTTATATTTTATCTGCAAAAAAATATAAGTCACTAAATTTTTATTAAAATATTACAAATCATAATATACTTAAAATTTTATAAACAACTTAAAATTTAATCTAATTTATAAATTTTTACCTGTAAGAATAAAAAAGAAACAATAAAAAAATTAAGTGCTAAATAGGTAAAGTAAAATAAAAAGTTGTCCCATTATTATCTTCAGACTCAAACCATATTTGACCTTTATGAGCTTGAATAATTTGCTTTGATAAATACAAGCCAAGCCCGGTACCAACTTTTCTTTTGGCTGTTTTATACTTTTCAAACATTACTTCTTTTTCATGCTCAGGTATACCCACACCATTATCACTGACAGAAATAAGTATGTCCTTTTCACGCTTTTTAGCCTGTACGTTTATTTTTAAGCCATCTCTATTATGCTTTATGGCATTTACTATTAGATTTACGATAACCCTTGTCAGCTCTGTTTCATCAGCTCGAACAGGCGGTACATCATCATCCGCATTTATATAGATAAATGCATTTTTCTCTTTTGCAATGTATTTTATTACTTTTACCGAATTTTCAATTATACCTTTTATACTGCACTCTTTAAGTTCAACATGCAGCTCTTTGCCTTCGTATTGTGATATAGATAAAATATCAACTACTAATTTTAAGATTTCCTCATTTGTATAATAAATATCTTCCAGGTACTCATTAAATTCACTTAAGGTTATTGTAGAGCTTTTTGCTTTTATAAAGCCCAGGGCTTTTTGAACTGAAATTAAAGGACTTTTTAAGTCATGTGCCAAGGTGGCTAAAAACATCTTTCTTAATTCATCAGCTTCTTTTTTTTGCATATAAAACATTCCAAAATAATAAGCTGCTAAAACAGAAACAAAAAGAATGCCTACTGTTATTAGAATAATTTCGTTTATGTACTTGTTTTTTCTATCTATTAATAAATTTTCCAGAGACTGCATTTGCGCTGAAATCAGATTATAGCTTGCATACATCACTTTATAATTAAATTCTGAAAGTTTTGTTTTGCTGTTTAATTTAAGGTTGCTAAGATGGGCAAAAAACATATTTGTTGAAAAATTAAAATCCTGCATATAAAATTTTAACCTTCTTTCAAGAGTAGGCTTTTTACTGAATACCTTTTGAAGATTATCAATAATATCTTCTTGAAGCTCTTTAGCTTGATATCTAAGAAGTGTTTGCTGCTGTTTTTCAAATATATCAACATTATTTTTTAATAACATATGCCTGTTAAGGCTTGCCAACTGACTGATTTTTTCGGTAAACTGATGAAACTTTAAAACAATTGAATCCATTAAATAATAGCTATCTATATCAGGGTCTATTATTAAATTGGAAGTATCGCTTATACACCTTATCAATGCTAAAATTTCTTCAATTAATAATGTATATTCTGCATAGTTTTCCTCTATATCAAAATTAAATGACTTACTCTTTAAAAAATCCCAATCTGTCTTTATATGCCTCCAGCCTACGCTGGTTCTCAAGTGTGCTCCATATTTCTTATCCAGCTTATCTACAGAAGAAATATGCTCGTTAATCTTTACTTTAGTCTGTGCAACCTTTTCCATTAAAACCTTTTCGCCCCTTAAATATTTTCTTATTAAATATCTCCGCTCCTGAATATCCTCTAAAAGACCGGATAAAGCCTTGATATATTTAGTGCCTAATATTTCTTTTTCTGTAAAATTCATTAACCTGGAAGTTTCCCAGGTTGCTATACGTACAATACCTGTAACTAAAGCCATGTATAAGATTCCAATTATAAAAAACATCTTAAATTTTTTAAATTTATTAAAGAAACATTTGATATGACCACTTACTGAAAATATTTTTTCCATAACTGCCTGACAATCTTTTCTTGTAAATTATATTTCTATATTGTAAAAAATACTCTAAATAATTAAATAGTCATATCGATTAAATATAATTTACCCTTTAAATTAAATTATCAAATTTTTCAATCATAATTTTAAAAGTAAAATTATCAATAAAATCAGCACATGCCGCCTGTGAAAACTCATCCATTTTATCCGGGTTATCAGCAAGATAATTTAATGCGCCTTCTATATGTTCTTCCATGTTTTCAACCGGAATCAGCAATCCGTTTTGCTCATTATTTATGGACTCAGGGATTCCAAAAATATTAGTTGCTATAATTGCATTTTCAAAATACATTGCTTCTAAAACTACATTGGGAAATGCCTCTATTATTGAGCTGCAAACAAAAATATCAGATATATTAAAAAATTTATATGCAGGGTTAACCACCGGCAAAACCCTAAAGTTAGACTCATAGCCTGAAGTTTTTATTAATTGTTGTATTTCTTCTGAATATTGGTCATTTCTACTGCCTACAAGAATAAATGTACAGTTTTTATCTGATCTGTTTTTTAAAAAATTAATAGCAGCTTTTATTAAGTATAACTGTCCTTTTCGCTCTTCAACAGTACCAATACAACTAATAATCTTATGATTATCGGGTATATTTAATTCTTTATTTGTTTGCAAAGCCAACTCTTCAGATTTGTATTCGGCCATGTTTTCTAATATCAAGCCATCGTGTATTATTTCAACTTTTTTTTCCTCAATAAAATCTTTATATAATAAGTCATAAGTAGCCCAAGAAGGAAAAACAATCTTGTCCGCCAGCTTAAAAGCAGCAAAATATAAACTTTGCGGATAATACTTAGAGGTTTTAGGGTGGAAGCTTTCTCTTATTATCCATATTACTTTTTTATTCAACAATTTTGCCGCTAAAACCGCCCAAAAGTTTCTAGTGTTATTTAACAGTACTACATCAGGATTATATTTTGCTATCATCTGCGCAGGTTTTAATAAATTCCAACAAAATCCTATATATTCTTTTATTTTATCTATGGCTGATTTTGCAAAGGGACTATATATTTTAGCTTTTATTTTATTTTTTAATTCTTTTTCTAAAAACTCAGGTGCGGCATGTGCCAAAAGCACAATACCAGGTTGCATATTTTCCATATCACATGCCTGATAAATCTTATGAGCAGCGATTTCTTTATTTATTAAAACAGGGTTATTATCAAAAATTCCAATTACATTAATTGAACTTAAATCAAATTCTTCCAGTATTTTATTGGTTATTGAGCCTGCGCATCTTATGGCGAGCGATTTATTTGATTTTTTGCAGGTGTTTATTATTTTTTTTATTTTTTTCTTTTGGTTATTTGTTAATTCAAAAGGCTTTTCTCTATTTATTTCATCGACTTTAAAGTCTTTTATTAAAACAGGTATATTATTATTTTCATAATCTGTTTTTAGTTCAGCTTCAAGCGGCGCCCACAGGAGTTTATCATATTTATCATTATCCAGGCCCAGGACTATATCTTTTAGCCGTAGCTGTCCTCCGCCGGTTTTTAGACAATGTGACAAAAATAAAATCTTTTTTTTTCTAATTTCTTTTATATCTACCCCCTGCCCCCTATCAAGGTGGTTATATTTCTTGTGCTCGCTTTAAATTTTTAAAGAATAATTCCTTATAGTAGAATCCATTATATCAGGGTTGCTATAAAATTACTAATATCTGAAATTAACTGAAGTGTTATCGTTATTAACAATTGCCCAAAAATTACACTTGACAACCACTAATTTTGAACTAATATAAAAGTATACCTTTTTGGTACAATTTAAAAATAACATTGATACTACAGTACTTTTGGGACTATAAAACTGTCTAAATTAAATAGAATATACTATAATTCTTAAAAGAGTAATCTTAATTTAAATAACGAAAAGGTAAAAATATTAATGAAAATAACGCAAGAAGCAGACTACGCTATAAGAATAATGATACATCTTTCAACCCTAGGAAAAGGGCATATAGTTGATGCTGCAACCATCTCAGAAAATGAAGGAGTAACTCTTAGATTTACACTAAAAATTTTAAGGAAGCTCTGCAAAGAAAATTTTATAAGATCCCATCGGGGTGTAAATGGTGGCTATTCACTACTAAAGAATCCTGATGAAATGTCCTTAAAGGATGTTATTGAAGTTATAGACGGTCATTTTGCAATTAATAAATGCTTAAGAGATGAAAATGCTTGCAATCTTGGCAGAACAGCAACTTGCAATGCACACGAAGCCCTAAGAGATATTCAAGATCTGCTTGTTCAAGAATTTGATAAAGTTAAATTTAGTCAATTAATTAATAAATAAAAAAGAAAAACAGATGTATAACAGGAGAAAGTCATGAAAATATGCAAATCAGCAGATAAAAAACTGGAAAACTTTATTTGTAACGGATGCAGCATACAAACATCATTTAATAGAGTAGCCGACCAACAAGCCAAATGCAAATTTGGAGTTCAAGGGGCTTGCTGCAGATTATGTGCAAACGGTCCTTGCAAAATAACTCAAAAGGCTCCAAGAGGCGTTTGTGGCGCTGACGCTGATACTATCGTTGCAAGAAACTTTTTAAGATCAATTGCTGCTGGTTCTGCGTGCTATCTCCATGTTGTTGAAAATACAGCCCTAAACCTTAAAGAATTTGCTGATAAAAATAAAACATTCAAAGGCGAAGAAACCTTAAACGAACTAGCTGAAAAATTTGGCATTGAGGAAAATGATAAAAATTTAAAAGCAAAAAAAGTAGCTGATGCAGTTCTTGACGATCTATATAAAAAAAGACACGAAAAAATGACACTTGTTGAAAAAATAGGTCCTAAACCAAGAATTGAAAAATGGAAAGAATTAAATATAATGCCGGGCGGCGCTAAAGCAGAAGTTTTCGACGCACTGGTTAAATCTTCTACAAATCTTAGCTCAGACCCTATAAATATGCTTATGCACTCTCTTAATCTCGGAATTTCAACAGGACTATACGGATTAACGCTTACTAACCTGCTTAACGATGTAATGCTTGGTGAACCTGTGATCAACAAAGCAAAAGTCGGATTCAAAGTTCTTGAAGAAGATTATATTAACATTATGATTACAGGCCACCAACATTCATTCTTTACTGAGCTGCAAGATAAGTTAGTTCTTGATGAAGTTCAGCAAATGGCAAAAGATGCCGGTGCAAAAGGATTTAAACTCGCAGGCTGTACCTGCGTAGGGCAAGACCTACAGCTCAGAGGCGAACACTATAAAGATATATTCTCAGGTCACGCGGGTAATAACTTTACAAGTGAAGCCCTATTGCAAACCGGCGGAATAGACATAATGATCTCCGAGTTTAATTGTACATTGCCGGGTCTGGAGCCTGTTGCAGAAGAAATGCAAGTTAAAATGATATGTATTGACGATGTTTCTAAAAAGAGAACAGCTGATTTTGTATGCCATACAGAGAATTCAAAAGAAGATACAGCTGATTATATCTTAAAAGAAGCTATTAAAAGTTATAAAAGCAGAAGAAAAAATATAAAAGTAAATATCCCCAAAGACCATGGTCATGATGATGTTATAGCCGGTATAAGCGAAAAATCATTAAAGAAATTTTTAGGTGATAACTGGAAACCTTTAGTTGATTTAATTGCAGAAGGCAAAATCAAAGGTATTGCAGGTGTGGTGGGTTGCTCCAACCTTACTGCAAAAGGTCACGATATATTTACCGTTGAACTAACCAAAAAACTTATTAAACAAGATATACTTGTACTTTCTGCCGGTTGCTCAAGCGGAGGACTGGAAAACGTAGGATTAATGTCACCGGGTGCTGCTGAGCTTGCAGGAGATAACTTAAAAAAAGTATGCAAATCTTTAGGCATACCGCCAGTACTAAATTTTGGACCTTGCCTTGCTATCGGAAGACTTGAAATTGTAGCGGCTGAGCTGGCTAAGTATTTAAACATAGATATTCCTCAATTGCCACTAGTGCTTTCTGCACCACAATGGCTAGAAGAACAGGCGCTAGCTGACGGGGTATTCGGCGTAGCTTTAGGATTACCTTTACACTTGGCATTGCCTCCATTTGTTACAGGCAGCAAACTTGTTACCAGAACTTTGACTGAAGATATGAAAAATATTACAGGTGGTCAAGTTATTATTAATGATGATGTTAATGAAACTGCAAAAATACTTGAAGATATAATTATTGAAAAAAGAGCTGACTTAGGCCTGACAAACTTTCAGGAGTACAGCTTAGTACTGCAATAGAGGTTGTAACAATGAGGAAAATCATTATTGATAAAATTTATGTATGAATTGCCTTAATTATTAAAAAACTAAATCTAATCTATCATATGACCCTGACAATCATTAATTATACTACTTATCAAGTAAATTTCAGATTACTCTTTTCAGAGAATAGTTTATTTTATTAACTTTAACCCTATTTAATAGTCTGAAAAGTATTTTTGATGGAGTATA
>JANQLL010000201.1 GCA_028280605.1 Candidatus Gastranaerophilales bacterium | reverse complement strand
GGAACATTGAATGATGAAGAAATGGTTGATTTACTCTATAAGGGCTTAGAAAAAAGCAGGGAGCAGCAAAAGAAACTGGCAGAAGCGATAAGCAAGGGGATGAGACGCTGCTACGAAACTAAAAGACTATGCAAAAAACCAGCCTAGGCGGCTGGAATAATGTTTGTTTAAAAAGAAAAATATAGTTTAGATAATACAGGAGGAAAATAAATATGTCAAGCAACGAAGTAATAGTAGTAAACAATAATACACAGATGCAATTCATTGATAGTATTAACATGGGCGCCGTAGAAAAGTCGGTAAACAAGATCAACACTATACAAGCCACATTGAAAGAGGTGCTGGTTAAGGGCAAGGATTACGGAGTGATTCCATATTGTGGAGATAAGCCGACACTGCTTAAGCCTGGAGCTGAAAAAATACAAATGGCATTCAATTTGTTAGTTGAGTATGACTTAATTAAATCAACAGAAGATTTTGAGACAGGTTTTTTCAGCTATACAGTGAAGGCCGTGGCTAAAGATGCTAAAGGTGTCATCATTGCCAACGGATTAGGACATTGTAATAGTTTGGAACGAAAACAGCAAACCAGAAAAGATAGGACTGACGAGGAAAGAAGACAAACCGCCATAGATAAGGCTAATACAGTACTAAAGATGGCAAAGAAAAGGGCTCAAGTAGACTGTATATTGACAGTTGGAAGTTTAAGCGATGTATTTACGCAAGACATTGAAGATTTTGAACATGAAAACAGAAATGGCAATAATAATGGTGACAATAAGTTTGGAAAAGTCAACACAAGCAAATTTAAAGCAATGGTCGGGAAGTATCCAGATATTGAAAAACAAGTAAAACAGGAATTCGGAGTAACAACAACTAAAGATTTTGAGCCAAATAAAGCAGATCAAATATTTGCACGAGTTGAAGAGCTTAAAAACAAAGAAGTGAAACAAGGGGCATAGCCCGAGGAGAAAACAATGACAGCAATAATTACGGAAAACAAAGAAAAAGTCGAAAGACTGAAAGCAATCAAGGCTCAAATAGAAGAGCTATCAAAAGAAAAGAAAGAAATTGAAGACAGTCTGAGCGGTCTTGAAATCTACGAAAATGACGATGGAACCTGGACAAGATTTACGAAGGTAGATAATTTGAAAGAATTAGAAAAAACCGGGCAAATATATAGAGCTGCGCCGATTAATCGATACACTACAAAATTAGAAACATTGAAAAATAAACCAAAAGAATTGAAATATTAACCAAACTAAATACCCCAAGGCGTTCAACGCCTTTTTTTTAGTGCTTATCGCCTTGGTAGGCACTAAGAAGGAGGTGGAAACATGAATATAGCGAAGTAATAGCCAGTGTTATAGGAGGCTAATAGGTTTTGGGGGTAAACTCAGCCAATACCTCACGATTTATTAATACAGGAGATATAAGCATGTATGAATTAATCAAAATTGAAGAAAAAGACGGAAATCAGTTAATTAACGCAAGGGAACTACACGAGAAATTACAAGTAGAAACCAGGTTTGCAGACTGGATAAAAAGGCAAATAGAAAGAGCAAGATTAATTGAAAATATTCACTATGTTATTCTCAAAAATGAGAAAAACTCAGAAGGGCGACCGCAAAAGGAATATGCTCTTACTATAGATGGAGCAATCCACATTACATCAATGCATGGTGGAGAAATTGGCTTTAATATAAGAGATCATTTGATATCTTTTAGGAAGAATCCTTTAAATTTTCTTAGCAAATCGCAATTATTTGAAATGGCATTAGAGTCAGAGAAAGAAAAAGAAAGACTACAAATGCTATCAAATGAACAGCAAAAGCAAATTGAACAACTCAAGCCAGCCAATGAATTTGTGAACAATGTATTTAAGCAAACCAATACAAGTATAAAAATAGGTGAATTTGCTCAGGTTGTGAAAATTCCTGATCCTAAAAATCCTAAAAAACTGCTTGGTCAAAATAAAATGTTTAAACTTTTAAGGCATTTAAAAATATTAAAAGCAAACAGAAATCTACCAATGCAGCAATATCTTGAAAGTGGCTACTTTGAGGTAAAAGAGCAAATAAAAGAGGGCATAGATAAGATATTTTTTACAACCTATGTCACCCCCAAAGGGCAAACTTGGTTACACAGAAGAATATTGGAAGCCGTAGGATGATGATTGCTCGCGAATTGGCTAAAAACTGGACTAAGTCATCTACCCATTGCTTAGAGCGCAATCTTATCTGTGATGGGTGCTTTTGTAAGCAATATTGCAGCAGATACAATTATGTAATGAAAGATGTAGTGTTTGAACTATTTAGAAAGTTAGGTAAACCGCCTCAGTTGCAAGACTGGGGCGCAAATATGATAAAGGGTAAATAAACTCTACTTGGAGGAATCTGGTGAAAGAAACTTTTTACTTTAGTCATGATGCAGATGCAAGGCATGACAAAAAAATATTGAGATTAAAAGCAAAATACGGAATTGAAGGATATGGCATCTATTTTATAATCCTTGAAATGCTAAGACTGGAAGCAGGTTATAAATTATCACTGGATGATGTTGATGTAATTGCTATTGAGTGCATGAAAGACTCTGATTTTGTATCTGAATTTTTAGAATTTTGTTTCTCTGAGAAGGTAAAACTTTTTGAAAAAGATAAAGAATACTTTTGGTCAGATTCCATGAAAAGTAGAATGCAAATTTATGAAGATAAAAAAAATAAATTAAAAGAAAATGGAAAAAAAGGCGGAAGACCAAGCAAAGAAAAGCAAAAGGATATTGATAAAAAACCAGAGGAAAACCAAAAGGTTTTAGAAGAAAAACCAGAAGGTTTTGAAAATGAAACCAAAAAAAACCAAAGTAAAGTAAATAAAAATAAAATAAATGAAAGTAAAGTAAATAATTTAGAAGAAGAAGCTGAAGAAGAAAAAAACGATTTTCAAATTTTTGGAGAATATGAAAACGTATTTCTTACGGATCAGGATCATAAAAAGCTAGAAACTGAAATAATATCTAAAGACAAGCTTTGTGAATTTATTGAAGTTCTTTCATTAAGAATAGAAACAGGCAAAGAAAATGATCACATAGCTAAAGGAAAAGGACATCTGGCTAGGATTAGAGATATTTACAAGTATAGGAAGAAATTCCCCGAAAAATTTATAAAAAAGGAAGGAGGCAAAAAAAATGCAGCAAGTTCAAAAGGACGAACTGACCTCGACAAAAGTAATACTGACGGATGGAGTCTATGATTTTTTACCCTGCCCTGACTGCAACAAAAAGCCTGATATACATGAAATGAAGGTAATGTTTGATGGCAAATTCAAAATAAAGAAATTTCCGTCATATAGCTGCAATTGTTATCAAAAAAAGTTTGATGCCATAGAAAGCAGGGAACGGCAGCAAAGGATTAACGACAATTTTAAAAATTCTATGATGTCAGAAGCGTTTAAAACAGCGCACTTTAACAAATACCAAACTTGCAACTTCCCGCAAAACAAACAAGTTTGCATAGATTATTATAAAAATTTTAAGCCCGGGATTAGAGAAGGCTTATTTTTGATAGGTTCACCCGGCACCGGCAAAACGGAGTTGCTGGCATGTATTACAAATAACCTTATTAAAGATGATTATGTATGCATTTTTGCTGATTATCAGGAACTTATTGATAGGTCATTTAATGATAAAACAGTATTAAATAAGCTTAATGGGGCTGATTTTGTAGTTATAGATGACTTTGGCAGGCACGATGTGACTAAAGACTTTTATAATGATTTTATGTTTAAGCTTGTTAATTTTTTATATCGTAATAATAAAAATATTGGAATTACTATAAATCCAGATATATTAAGAGAATTAAAGCGAATTAATAAAAACAATGCTGCAATAGATAGGCTTTATGAAATGTGTAAAACCGTTTTAAGGTTTGATGGTAAAAGTTACAGGCGTGAATAATGAAAATATATATCTGCGTCAATTCTTACGGAAAGGTTGACAAGGAAAGCTTACAATCAAAATATACGGAGATGGACGACGCTTTTAAGCGTTGTTTCTTTTTGAATTACGGCATAAAGGAGATAAAAGCTAAGTATTTTATCGCAATAAGATGGATTAACGACTAGAAAGGAGGAATTTATTTTGGAACACAAATTTACTGTTTGTGTAAGATGCGCAAATAATAGCAATAAACACTGTAATGGGTGCGACACAAGACTATTTGAAGACAAGCATCTGGCAACAAAGGCTGAAAAACTAGAGGAAGCCTTAAATAAAATTATCAACGTACATAATTGTCAAGGTAACTGCCATGATTGCAAAGGATGTTTAAAAATAATCAATGCGATTGCAGTAAAAGCCTTGAATGAAGCAAAAGAAAAAGGATAAAACTAAATGATACCTGAAAAATTGACATTTACAGACTTACTAGACGAAGTTAAAACAATAGATAAAGATAATAAGTCTGTTAAGCTTGGTGACGCTGTAGAATCTGCGCTAATAGAAGTTATTCAAAGAACTTACGAATACGGCAAAAGTGGAGCAATGGATATTAGCTTAAAATTTGCTCCAGGCTCAAAAAATGTTGTAGAAATTGTTGGCACTGTAAAAACCAAAATACCTACTGGTACTTTGAAAAATGAATTCTATCAAAGTATCAAAGGCAACTTGTACTTGGATAATCCTGAGCAAATGAAGCTCATAGGAAATAATGTAGAGCAAATAAATGAAAGGAAATCAAACTAATGATGACAGTAGAAACTATTAAGCACATTCAGGATTCAAAAAGACCTGAAAAAATTGAAATTACTCGTTACAACAATTATAGCGAGTCAAAGCAAGAAGCTCACTGGGATGACGGCCGTTATATAGTAAGAGGAAATAATGACATACGTCACGAAGTAAGCAATATCAAAAGCTTTGAAACCGTAATTTTTGCTGAATGCGAGAGGCTTGGCAAAGAAGAATCCGGCCATAATGTGAATATTAATTTCACATCCAAGGGTGGCCATTGCTTACTGGATGCAGATCAAGGCAAGCATAAAGTTATTTTTGAGCGTACCAAGTCACAACAGTGGAATTTACTTGAAGGTAATTTAAACAAATTCTTAAATCATCAAGAATTATTATATTTACTTCAATCCTTAAAGCCTTCTATAGAGAATTACAAGCCGCTCATAAGTCATTATCAAAAGCTTAGAATGGTAGGCAAGTCGGAAAGTATTAGTAATCCTTGTTTTTCAAATGGTGAATTAGGAGAAGGTTACACAATTAAATACAAGCTTGAGGGCAATAAGCAGGAAGAGGCTGAATTACCAATGTTCTTTGAAGTTGAATTGCCTTACTCAAAAGGAAGTGAAGCAGAGTATAAGTTAGATATTGAGATATTAATAAGCTTGGATATGAGCAATAAACTTATATTTAAGCTAATATGTCCTGACTTTGAGCAAGTAGAAGAAAAAGCAATATTCGATGAGGTTGAAATATTTAAAGAGCACTGCAATGAAGCTGAAATGCATGATCTGCTAATTATTGAAAACTTCTAAAACGCTTTAATAAATATAAATACAGATGAAATAAAAGGGAGCTTAATCGGCTCCCTTTTATTTTTTAGGAAGAGAGGAACCCTATGGGTAAAAGAAACAATCCGCCAAGAACGCCAAAAGTAAATATGGAAGATGAGGTAATTTTATGGAGTACAGAATAGAAAAAAGGGCAGCAAGAATAGCATTGATAATTTTATCACAAAAACCAAAGGAGGAGGC
>JANQLL010000112.1 GCA_028280605.1 Candidatus Gastranaerophilales bacterium | reverse complement strand
AGTTAATAAAATAAACTATTCTCTGAATTGCGAAGCGGGAGCGTTAAAAAGTTAAATGGTCAATTTTACTTTTTATAAGCTCATTCAAAAGAGTAACCTGAAATTTAATTGAGAACTTGTATCAAAGAAACAGATAATTCAAAACTAGTTAAAATAATAGAGTATACTTGTTGTTTAGGTAGGTTAGAAAAAAAGAAAGAGAACACAAATTGAAACTACAAGAGCAGTTTAAAACAGAACTATCAAAGTCAACACATTTAGGGCGTCATATCCTAGCTGAATTTTTCGATTGTGATTCTAATGTTTTAAATAATGTTGAACTGATTGAGCAATTAATGACAGATGCGGCTATCAAAAGCAAAGCCACAATCATAGAAAAAAACTTTCATATGTTTAGCCCATACGGCGTAAGTGGCGTAATTATAATTTCAGAATCTCATTTAACTATACATACCTGGCCAGAATACGGCTATGCGGCAGTTGATTTATTTACTTGTGGTGACACTACAGACCCTATGGTTGCTTTTAATTATTTAAAAGAAGGTTTGCACTCTAAAAATGGATCTTACTCTGAACTTAAAAGGGGTATAATGGATCCTAAAAATCAAGAAGTTATTAAAGTTCCTTTCCAAGTCAGGGAGCAAGTATAATAAAACAAATAGTTTATAGCAGGCTGTCAACTTAAAAGACAGCTGTCATAAATGATTTTATTATTTTTATGGTGAAATAGAACAAATAATTTTAAGAAAGGGACTATATAAGTGAACCTGGACATGTGGTATACCGAAAAACAAAAAGACGGCTTAGGCATATCTCTTAGAGTAAATGATGTTTTATACAGTGAAAAATCAGAATTTCAACAAATAGATATAGTCAATACAGACTTCTACGGTAAAGTTCTGTATTTAGACGGTCTTGTAATGACCACAGAAAAAGATGAGTTTATTTATCACGAAATGATAAGCCATATTCCATTATTAAGTCACCCGGAACCTAAACAAGTTTTGATTATTGGCGGTGGTGACGGTGGCACGGTAAGAGAAGTATTAAAACATCCATCTGTAGAAAGAGTTGTGCTTTGTGAAATAGACAGAAAAGTTATTGAAGCCTGCAAAAAGCATCTGCCAAGTATTGCAGGTAAACTGGATGATCCAAAGGTTGATATTCAAGTTCGAGATGGTGTTGCTTATATAGCTGCTCAAAAAAACTGTTTTGATGTAATTTTAATAGATTCAACTGATCCTTTAGGTCCTGGAGAAGGTTTATTTACAGAAGAATTTTATACTAATGTAAAACAAGCACTTAAACCTGACGGCATTATGGCTGCTCAGTCAGAATCACCTATTAGCAATCAAAGGGAAATAAAATTAATTTATAAATTATTAAATAAAGTATTTCCTAACGTTGACACCTATGTAGCGCCGATACCTACATACCCGGCCGGATTTTGGAGTTGGTGCTTCTGCTCAAATGACACAAAGCCGCTTGAATATGTAAATAAAGAACTCCAGGTCGAAATAGAAAAAGAAACAAAGTATTATAATAAAGATATTCATAAATCAGCGTTTGCATTGCCTAACTTTGTTAAAGAGCTGATTAAGTAAAGTATATATTTAAAATTCAAGGAGGGAGGAGAGAATATGAATAAAGAAAAATTGCAAAAACTCGCAACAGGAGTAGGAAGTTTACCGCATACTAATTCTAAAGATGCACTGGAATTGATAATAAAAGCATTTCCGAGCTTTCTGTTTTGGCCTCAATTGGGAAATCTAATACCTGAAGAAGATATGATGGTACAGTTTAATGAAAAAATTCCCGGGGTTATCTTTGATGAGGCGGATAATCGTTGGTACATAGACCAGGAAGACGAAAACTTTTTTGAACAGTTGGAAGAGTTTTTTATGGACTATGAAGAGATCGTCAGTGAAAAAAACTGGGATCTACTTGATAAATACGCTATTTCTGATAAATATTGTTCTTCGTTCGATGAATTTTTAAATATATTAAAGAAAAATCAACCTGTCGCTATAAAGGGGCAAATTGTAGGACCGTTTACTTACGCAACATCATTGGTTGACAGAGAAAAAAAATGCGCGTTTTATGATGATACACTAAGAGAAGTTGCGGTAAAAGGATTAACATTAAAAGCTTTATGGCAATTAAAACACTTTAAAGAAGTTTCTCCAAATAGTATACCTGTAATTTTTATGGATGAGCCAAGTATATCTCAGTACGGTACATCTGCGTTTTTAACTGTATCAAAAGAAGATATTCTTTCTTGTATCGATGAAATTGCAAATATAATAAAGGAAAATGATGCATTAGTCGGTGTCCACTGCTGCGGCAAAACAGATTGGTCATTAATAACATCAAGCCAAGTAGATATTCTTAATTTTGATGCTTATGCTTTTTCTGAAAGCCTTTCTTTATATTCAAAAGAAATAGAAGAATTTTTGAAAAAAGGAGGTATGATAGCTTGGGGTGTTGTGCCGACTCTCGATATTGATGCATTAGAAAAAACAGATGTCAACGAATTAAAAGATATATTGACAAAAGCTCTTAATTATCTTTGTGATAAAGGCATAGACAAAGAATTATTGTTAAAATCAAGTATAATAACTCCTAGTTGCGGAGCTGGCGGATTAAGTGTAGAATTAGCAGAAAAAGCTTTAACACTAACCAGTGAATTATCAAAATTGTTAAAAGCAGGGGATCTTTAATAATGAGATATAGCCAAATCCAATAAGGAGCAAATTAACAAAATGACAGTTTCAATAGCATTAACAGGCAAAAGCGGGAGCGGAAAAACTACAATAATAAAGTCTATCTCTGAGTCACTTAAAGATATGTATCCCGAAAAGTCTATTCTGCTTATTGACAATGATTTAAGCAAAGAATTAAGCTTATATTTTGGTATAGAAACACAAAATACCTTATATGACTTGCTAACTAATAATTATACCTACAAAAGCAAGCTACCTGAAGGGATGTCAAAACAGGAATATATAGAGTGGGTTTTACAAGATTTGGTTACTTCTGTTAGTGAAAATACTGATTTACTGGCAACCGGTTATCTTTCAACTACTGATTGCAAGTGTTTTGCAAAAGGGCAGGTAAAAGAAGCTTTGAATAAATTTATTAAAAACTATGATATAGTTCTATTTGACTGCGAATTTGATTTAGAATACTTAAGCCATCTTGTTGGCTGCCATATAGATGTTACCCTAATTATTGCAGAGCCTACAATTTCATCTGTTTATGCAGCTGCTAAAATAAGGGACTTATCTCAAAAGCACGCTGCTGGTGAGCAAATAGGGATAATGTTAAACAAGTTAAAACAAAATAGAATACCTGAATCAATTTCAGGGTTATTAAACGAGTATGATCTGGAGCTTTTAGGGACTTTACCTTTTGTTGAAGAGGTGGCAAATAATATTTTTTATACAAAATCAAAAGAGCTGGAGAACTTGGTAGAAGGAATTTTATACAGATTAAATTTACCGTTTGACAGATAAAGAGAGAGAGGCAAAAGCAATGGCTATATTGATGAAGGGAAAAGAACTATCTGAAAAGTTGCTGGAAAATATCAAAAAAGAAGTAGTAAATTTGGCAATTAAACCTACAATAGCTGTTATTATAGCTGGAAATAATCCTGCCAGCAAAGTATATGTATCAAAAAAGAAAAAAACAGCTGAAAATATTGGTATGGATTCTATTATAATTGAGATGCCCGAGAATACCGATCAAGAAGAATTAGAGTCAAAAATCGAAGAGCTTAACAATGATAAGGCTGTAAACGGAATTTTAGTGCAGCTGCCACTACCAAAACAAATAAATGAATATGAAATTTTAGAAAAAATATTACCGGAAAAAGATGTGGACGGTTTCCATGCGCAAAACGTGGGCAAATTATCGCAAGGGGTTGAGCCTTATGCGGTTTCTTGTACGCCTGCCGGGATTATAGAAATATTAAAAGAATACAA
>JANQLL010000111.1 GCA_028280605.1 Candidatus Gastranaerophilales bacterium | reverse complement strand
ATAATAAAACATTGTTATTGTACCATTTGGTATTTCCAGTAAAGTATCGCCGAAAAGTTTTTTCTGACGAAGTTGAAAAAACATTGAAGGCGCTATGCCAAGAAATAGAGAACTGTTATGAGATTAACTTTATAGAAATTGGTGCAGATGAAGATAATGTACATTTTTTAGTTCAAAGTGTACCAACATTAGCAATAACAAAGATTGTAACAATAATAAAGAGCGTAACAGCACGAGGGATATTCAAAGAGCATCCTAAAATACGTAGAGAAAAGCTCAGGGGAGGTAACTTTTGGACAAGTGGATATTATGCAAATACAGTAGGAAAGCATAATAATGAAAAAATTATCAAGGAGTATGTTCAAAATCAAGGCAAAAAATATGAAAAGATATACAAAGGCCAGCTCAAACTATTCGAGGGTCTCCCTTAGATACCCCGGTCGGGGAGGTTCATTAGATAAAGTTCTTATTGTACCGCCTAGCAAGTGGGATATTCTTTTTGACCTCGCTTTCCATCGGCTTTGCTGACTCGCTCGGTCCTTAATATTTTAAGTAAGAATTTTTTATTATCTATATAAAGAAAGTAAGAAAGAAAAATAAGAATTAAAAGAGAGGCAACCAAAAGGTAACCTCTAGATCATAAAATTACTATGGGTCTATAAAATTTGTTTTTATATCAAACTCAACGCTACACTAGGTGCTTGGTTGGCCTGAGCTAATAATGATGTGGAAGCTTGCTGAAGAATTTGATTTCGTGTAAGTTCAGCTGCCTCTACTGCAACGTCAACGTCTCGAATTCTAGAATCAGATGCGACCAGGTTTTCTACTTTAACTTGTAAACTTCTAACCGCGGACTCTAGCCTGTTTTGATACGCACCTATTGTTGAACGCCTTGTTGCAATATCATTAATTGCAGTGTCAATGTTTGAAATATAACTAGCTGCTGATGATGTAGATATAAATTTGTTGTCCAGGTAAGATGCATCTTCTGTACTATAAATACCTAAGTCAACAGCATTAGCTGCTCGGAACGGAGCACTAACGTCTAGTGCGTTCAAACTAATTGCATTTGCAACATAGTTTGGTCCCAGTTGTAAAGACAGCGAAGATAGATTGCCGTCTAAAAGCTTAAGTTTGTTAAATGCAGATGAGTCTGCTAATCTTGTAATCTCTTTTAATCGTTGACCTACCTCTGCTTTAATTGCATCTCTTTCAGATGAACCATAAGTTCCGTTTGCAGCTTGAACAGCAAGGTCTCTAATTCTTTGAAGGTTTTCTTGAATAATAGTAAGATCACCCTCTGCTGTTTGTAACATATTAATACCTGCTTGAGCATTTGCCATTGCCACCTTAGACCCTTGTGACTGTGCTCTTAAACCCTCAGAAATTGTTAATCCGGCTGCATCATCAGATGCTCTGTTGATTTTGTAACCGGTTGATAACTTTTCAATCGACTTACCTATGCGATCCGTTGCATAAGTCATATTGCGCTGAACAATATTCGCGCTAATATTAGTGTTGATTATAACACCCATGCTTGATTCTCCTTAATCCAGCTTAATACATCCTTGTACTAATCTATAATAGTTATGCTGCGCGCTTTTTAACTACTGTAACAATATATTAACTTGTGTTTACAATAGTTAACATTGTATTTAAGTTTTAAAGTTTTATAACTTTTGTATGGCACTAGGTTATATGTTTGCGCATTAGATTAGATATATAGCTAGATTTAAAACCATTTAGTTCAGGTGCTGGCTTTAGAAATTTTTTACCCTATATACATGTATAGAAATAATTAATCCTTTTGAGATGTATTGTATTTGATTTTTGCATAAAATAGATAAACAAAATTCATTTAGAGCTTATTTCGGATATATTGTTCCCATACAGCATTTACTATAAAGTATAAGCTTATAGATTAAATAACATTTTGTAATCAATGCATTATAAAATCTCTAAATTAACAAAAAAAAATGACCGCTTAAGCGGTCAAAAGTTAATTGTTTAGGAAACATATTATCTAAGGTTATTTGGATGTATATTATTATTTTAATTCAAATATTTTTTTATCTTATCCCTCGATTAATATATTTTACAAAAATTAATATTTTAATTGAATGAATAAAAAATTATTTATACTTTATTAATTAATATTTAAAATAAATTTTATTGACTGAAATTAGTATACAAAAATTAATTATATAAATCAAGCTTTTTTTTTTAAATACAATAGTAAAAAAAAATTATTTATCATATTTTGTAAAATAATATAGCTCGTGAACCTGCAAATTATCCATGAGTGAAACTGTTTTTGTATTTTTTCTATTGTTTTTTTGTTTTTAAATTTAAAAATATTTTATTTCAGGCATTAATCATCATAAACGAAATTGCTTTACTCGTGTCGTAATTTAACATATATTTACTTTAGCTGATTAATTAAGTACGAGTATATTTATAAGAATATGGCTAGTTATGTTATTTTTTAAATTATTATACAATCAGAAAAATATTTTATTTTTAGTATAAAAAAACTTGCATATTAGTAAATGAATACATATAATATAAATGAATATATTATTTTGATTTATGTCAAATGTATAATGCTTAATAAGCTTGATGAAAGTAGTATAACAACCTTAGATCAATTATTATAACCGGGTGGTTAGTTGCTTATACTCCAGCTAAAATACTTTTCAGATTATTCAATCGAATTAAAACAAAAAACTAGTCTCTGCAAAGAGTAATCTGAAATTAAAAGAGAACCACAATAAAACTTTGTTGGGGAAGAAAGGAAAAAATGGCTACTATCAAAGAAAACTTAGAGATTATAAAAAAACAAATAAATCTAGAGAATACAAGGATATTAGCTGTAACTAAATATGTTGGGGTGCAAGAAATCATTCAAGCATATGAGGCAGGAATTAAAAATTTGGCCGAAAATAAAATACAGGACGCAGAATCAAAAAGGAGAAGTTTACCCCAATATATAAATGATGATATTATATGGCATTTTATTGGGCATTTACAGACAAACAAAGTTAAAAAGACCGTTGGAAATTATGAATATATTCACTCGGTTGATACATTAAAATTAGCTGAGGCAATTTCTAATCAGGCTCAAAAAATAAACAAAGTTCAAAATATTTTATTGCAGGTAAATGTTACCGAAGAAGAATCCAAATCAGGATTTGATAAAGTAGGACTAGAAACGAATTTTATGCAAATTACTTCTCTAGCTAATATAAAAGTAAAAGGTCTAATGACCATCGGCATTCTTTCAAATGATGAAAAATTTTTAAGAGAAACATTTAAAAAACTTTTTAGTTTCAGAAATTATTTGCAAGAAAAATTCAATCACTCTTTACCAGAGTTGTCCATGGGCATGAGTAATGATTATAAAATAGCAGTTGAAGAGGGTTCAACAATGGTAAGGATAGGTCAAGCGTTATTTAAATAAATAAATTAATAAAGTAATTATAAATAATTTGATTGGGAGGAATAAAATTGTCTGGATTAGTTAACAGAATAAAAACTTTTGTAGGTTTAGGTCATGAATATGTAGAAGAGGAAGATCTTTTAGATGACCTTTATGGTGCAGAAAGTGAATACGATCAAGATTCTTTTGCTCCGCGTAAAAAATCAAACTTAAAAGTTCTTTCTCATCCAAATTCCAGCAACTATGAAGTAAGAGTTGTTGAACCAAGAAATTTTGAAGAAGCTTTAGAGATTGTAAATTGTTTGAGAGACAAAAAGTCAGTTATTCTTAACCTACATCTTTTAGATGCAGAGCAGTCTCAAAGAATAGTAGACTTTTTATCAGGGGCTACACACGCAGTAGATGGGCATCAGCAAAAAATTGGCGAAAGTGTTTTCTTATTTACTCCAAATAATGTTAACATTTGCTCAGAAACCGATAAAACAAAAGTTTTAAATGATCCTTTTTGGGCAGCAGCTCAGCACTAATCTTGTATAATCACTCTAAAATACTTTTCAGACTATTCCATATTGTTAAATCTAATTAAAATAAACTAAGTTCTGAAGAGAGTAATTTGAAATTTAATTGAAGAGTAGTATAAAGAGATTTAATTTAAAATGAATTAAAAAAAATTGCCCAATATAAATTCGGGCATTTTTTTGTATATATACCGGTTCTTAATTAAAATTTTAAAGGGGGGAGAGGGGAGTAGATTTTCTTACTTTCTTAAATAAAACCTTTCATCAACATATAGATGAAAGGTTTTATCTTACAGATTTTTAAATTTAGGAGATAAAAATTTTAATGTCCCAGCAAATTAATTATTAAAAAATTTATTCCGTAATAAGTAAATATGGCTAGAATGAGAAAAAATATAAATATTCCAATAATTCCGAGACATTTGGTGAGTGTGAAGATAGCTGACATTCGCCTAACCTCGTAAAATTGCAACTCTGTTTATATAATATATGTTTTTTTATAAGAGCACATCATATAAAAAGATAAGTTATTAATAGTATTTTTTTATATAGAAGAGTTTTTTATTTATAATTTTGCACCTTATAAGTCAGCTATTAATCAGCTATAGAGATACTTCTATCCTTTAAATTTGAATAAAAAGTTTTATTAAGTTATTGTAAAGAAAGAATAACATTTTTTTATTTTTATCCACCCCAACCCCTCATAGGGGTAACTTCTTTTTTGGTCTCGCTTTGCCTCGGCTTTGCCGACTCGCTCGACCTCAAAGCTAAATAGACTATATCTACTAATAAGGAGAAAGATTAATGGTAAATTCTATTAATTTTACAAAGATGCAAGGGATTGGTAATGACTTCATTCTCGTAGAGGGAGCTGAAGTAAAAAAACATAATCTTGATTATGCTGAATTAGCAATAAAAATGTGCGATAGAAACTTTGGAATAGGCGCAGACGGTTTAATTATAGTTAATCCACCAGAAATCAAAATAAGCACTGATACAAGTTGGTGCATATTTAACTCTGACGGCTCAGAGCCAGAAATGTGCGGCAATGGCATCCGTTGTTTTGCCAAATATGTTTATGAAAAAGGTATTATTACAAAAAAAAGTTTTTCTATCCATACATTAGCCGGTATCATTGTCCCAGAGGTATTGGATAATGGTGATGTTCGTGTGGATATGGGTAAGCCAATTCTTGAGCCTGCGCAAATACCTACGAGTATTGAAGGTGTTGATAATGTTATAGACTATAGGGTAGAAATAGATAATAAAGAATTTAAAATTAATGCTATTAGTATGGGAAATCCACATTGTATAATATTTACAGAGGATGATAGTGAGCAAATGGCAAAAACTTACGGTCCCAAATTAGAAACACTAGACTTATTTCCCGAAAAAACAAATGTCGAATTTGTAAAAATCCTTTCAAAAGATCGAATTAAAGTAGATGTGTGGGAAAGAGGCTGTGGTATAACATTAGCTTGCGGAACCGGTGCGTGTGCATCCACTGTTGCAGCGGTTTTGAATGGTTTTGTAAATAATTTAGTAATAGTAGATTTACCTGGTGGCAGCCTCAAGGTAGAATGGGTCAAGAATGATTCCTTTAACAAACTCTTTATGACTGGAAGCAGTGAATTTGTTTTTGAAGGGAAGTATTTGTTGGGTAATGCTTAAGCTGGAATATACTAATCAAAACAATACTATACATCGTTAATAAAATAAACAAGCGTCTGAAAAGTGAAATCAAAATTTAATTGATGATAGTATAAATATTTAAAATTGCTTGTAAAAAATATTTTTTTTCATGATAGTATATATGACAGTTAAATGATACAAAAATAGGAGAGGTAAAAACCTTGAGAAAATACGAACTACTATGCATTATAAAAACTGGTATGGATACAGAAAAAGTTGACCAAATCATTGAAAACATACAAAAAGCTGTAGAAACCGCAGGCGGAAAGGTTTTTTCTACAGATAAAATAGGTCGTAAAAAATTAGCTTATGATATTGAAAAATCAAGAGATGCGTTTTATGTAAACTTTGATCTCGAAATTCCACAAGAAAAAATTGTTTCTTTTAAAAGAACATTAAAGTTAGACGAAAATGTATTAAGAAATATGTTAACTTTACAAAAAAAGAAAGCTGCTGTTGCTTCTAAATAGTGGGATGTCTTTGTCGTAATCGATAATTGGAGGAAAAAATGAGTTTATGTAAAGCTGTAATCATGGGTAAAGTCGTAAGAACACCTGAAAAAAGATTTACTACCAATAATCTAGCTATAACTACGTTTGCAATTGATATAAGTCAAAATCCTGAAGAGCAAACTTTGTTAAAAGTTGTAACCAAAGGACGTGCGGCTGAAAAGGCAAGCGAAGATGTTGATAAAGGCAAAGTTGTAATTCTGGAAGGAAGATTACAAACTAATGTTGTTAAAACATCTACGGGGCTTGAAAAAAAGATTATGGAACTTGATGCATTTAATCTTGAAGTAACAGGAAGTCAACAAGTTCAAGCTGAGGATACATCAGCAGCTAGTCAAAATAATTCATTTGACAGTGTTGATGAATTAGATGACATTAATGCTGACAATTTAATAGGTGAAGATGAAATCCCTTTTTAAGCGGCTTAATTGATAAAAAATAATATAAATTCTGGAAAATTAATTTAGAAAAGGATATATAAAATGAAATCTGATATGAGAAAAAAACGTAAACCTTGTAATTTTTGCGCAGACAAAGTAGATTCTATTGATTTTAAAGATACAATTAAATTAAAAAGATATTTAACCGAAAGAGGTAAAATTTTACCAAGAAGAATAACCGGTAATTGTGCATTTCACCAAAGAATGTTATCCAATGCTGTAAAAGTTTCAAGAGAAAACGCATTATTAGCTTATATATTCGAAGGGTAAGTCATTTTATTTTAATATAGATAGACTAAATTAAGAGGTTTCTAACATTTTAATGTTAATTGTAGTATTAATATTAAAATGTTAATGTTTTTTTGTAGTTTTTTTATATGATAAAATAATTTATAATGTGTTATATACTATAATTGCTTAAATTGCTTAATTAAGAAGAGATTGAATTATGGAAGCCAATGATTTAGATGGAGCTATAAAATACTATAAGAATTTACTAAGCCAGAATGAAAATGATTATAAATCTTTAATATGTCTAGCTAATGCTTTATCTGAGCTGAAAAAATTTGATGAATGTTTTGAATGCTTTGAAAAAGCTATTAATATTAATCCTGATTTTCCAAAGTCATATTTATGCTATGGAATAGCTTTGTCTGATGCCGGACGAAAGGAAGATGCAATAATGAAATATCAAAAAGCTGCTAAATTAGCTCCTAATGATTCAACTATCTATGTAATATGGGCGAATACTTGTGTAGAAAAAAATATGTATGATGAAGCAATGGAACTTTATCTTGAAGCTATTAATATAGATAGAAAAAATGTTACGGCATATATGGCACTGGGAAATTTGCTTTCATTAATGGGCAGAGTCTCAGAATCCTTAAAATATTACAAGGAAGCAAGCTATATTGATCCAGATAATGATGACATTTATTTAATTAAAGAAGATGTTATTGATTCTTTTTTAAAGGATTAAATTATAAATAAAAGGAGGCATAATGAGAGGTTATAGTGGGTATAACAGAAAAAGACCTTATAGCAACAACCCTGATTTTATGGATAGAATTTTTTCAATCGGAAGTTATGTAACCTGCGGTTTATTTGGTTTTATTTGGTTTATAATCGCGAATATTCAAGGTAAAACTTTAAGTAATTTTTTAAAATTTCATATTTTTCAGTCTATCTTAGTTACATTATTATTGGCATTGTTAAATATGTCTTTGGGACTGTTTATTAAAATTATCAAATTTATACCTATTATTGGCGGATTAGTAATAAATTATATTTATATGCCGATTTTTAACAATCCTTTTGTATTAGGTTATTCCATCATTGATGCACTAACTTTCGGATTAGCATTTTATCTTATTATAACAGCATTTTTAGGACATTATAGCAATATCCCTGGGCTTTCTTACCATGTAAGAAAAATGCTTTAAGCTTTTTAAAATTAATCTAATATTAAGTCGATCAACTCATCGTTACTGTAATAATCTTCTAAAACGTGAATAGTGCATTCCAATTTGTTTTCAACATCTTCAACCGTTAAGTTATCCAGAAAATCATTTGTAAATTTTCTAAGCATCACACCGGATATAATCAAGTCATCTATTTCAGATTTAATAGGCAAAAGATTATCAATTAAATCCTGACCTGTAATTAGCCCGGTAACGGTTATGCTATCACCCCAAAAGTAGCTTTCAATAGGAACAAGATTTATATTAACATTTTTAATTTTGTTTAGCTCATCTATAACTTGCTTGTTAGAGCGATAAGCATCCTGCCCTGTTGCCATAGTAAAGTTTTTAGGTGTATCAATAGCCTTAGGTAGATCTGCTTTTTGTTGTTCAAAATCATTTAATAGCATTCTGCAAATGCCTACACCGTCTTCCAGCTGACCAAAATCATGGTATTGCTCATAACTGGGAAAATCTTGTCCTGCTAAAATATAAAACTCATCTGATGCGTGTGCAACTATATTTCCAACTTTTTCATTAAAATCATTAATTATATCAATAGTTTCAGTGGCTTTGTCCTTATCTGCTTTTTTAAGTTCATTGCCTTCTCTATACTTTGTCAGTCCTACAGGCACAATCGCAACGCTTAATATATTAGATTTCAATTTTACCAGATCATCCAGAGTTTTAATTAACTCCTCACCGTCATTATAGCCGGGGCACATAACTATTTGCAGATGAACAGGTATATCCAGCTCATTTAACCATTTTAATTCTTCCATAATATCAGGAGCTTTAGGATTACCCAGCATTTTTCTTCTTAAATTATTATTAGTGGTATGCAAAGAAATATATAAAGGTCCTAGCATCATTTTCTCTATGCGTTCTTTGTCTTTTTTCTGCAAGTTTGTCAATGTAATGTAAGTGCCTTGTAAATAAGATAATCGGTAGTCATCATCTTTAATATACAAGCTATTTCTCAAGCCTGGTGGTTGCTGGTCTACAAAGCAAAAAATACATTTATTAGTGCAGGGTTTAATCTTATCAAAGACCCCTGATTCAAAGCAAATGCCCATATCATCTTCAAAATATTTTTCAATTTCAATAATTTCTTCTTCGCCGTTAGTTCTTTTTATGTGCAGATCAAGCTCTTCTACCGCAATCATATGCTGATAATCTATCAAGTCAATTGGTTTTACATTGTTAATACTAATAATTTCATCACCGGGCTTCAATTCCAAGTCTTGCGCTATGCTATTTTCCTTTACAAAACTAATTATTGCAGGCATTCTTCTTCCCTTATGCATTTTTATTTTTTCGCTACTTCTTATATTTTAAAAACTATAACTAATCATTTAATAATAAGTTTTATAATTTATGATTTATTTTTTTCTTTTTTTATGTATTTAAACATTAATAAATAAAGTCAATTAATAGTTTTGCCTAATTTTTAAAATATTTTATTGGTTTCGTTTATTGGTTTTTATTGCAAATCCTTCGGTATATAGCCTTGAGGGTATGCTATAATTTTTTCATTAACCGTATCGATATTAAATACTTGTTGCTTATTGTTTAACCCATTACGATTAAATATAAGATAATTCCAACTATGATATCCGTTGGATTTTGGTAGCATTTCTATATTTTTATTCTTGCGCTTTAATACATCATTGCCCATACTAAATCCCAATGCAGCTCTATGTCTGCAAACACCTGATTTGTGCCTAATAAATTCACCTAATTGAATAAACTTCCCTTTTAACTTCGATTCTTGGTAAGTCAATAAATCGTGCGGACAGTACGGAAAAGTCTCACTAATATGAGCATAAGCTAATTTAGCTATATCATCTTGAGCTTGTTTCTTCAGGTTTATATTTTTATTATCGTACTTTTTTTTCTTGACCAATTCGTCATACTTAGCAGAAAATTCATTTAAATTTTGTCGTAATTCTGAATCTTCAACAAATTGTAGTATAACTTCACCTGATTTGCCATCTCCCATATTTTTAAAATAGTGAGAATAAGCTTTTTTTAAATCTTTTTCAGAGCTAGGGTCAAATTTATTTACTCTTTGCATATAAGCATTAACAGCATTATCAGGATTTACGTTAAAAATTTTTATCAATATTTCAGGATCGCCATCTGGTGTTAAAGACGTTAATTGATCAAGCCTCTTTAGACCACCAGGTGTTTTTGGCTTATTTTTAGCACAACTAACTGCTAGTGAACGACTTTTTAAAGGTTTTGTTTGTATATTTTGTCCAGCTTGAAATTGTGTTTTTAATATACCATCTTTAGCTGCTGAATTAGGGTCTATACCCTTTTCTTCTATGCTTTTTAACTGTTGTTCAGATGATACTTGCTCTGCTTTCAGAGTTTTACCTGCAAATAACAGAATTCCTGGTCTGATCGCCATTGTTAATTATACTCCTGTTTTCTGGTATTAAATTATAAGCAGTTACGTGCTTATTTAGTTTATTATTATTGTTGTTGAAAGACTTTGACCTGGTTATTTTTTTCTTAATTTTGATGGCATATAACCCTTTTTGTATTTTGTTATTGTTCCAGATATTGTATCAATTTTAAATATTTGTGTAGGATTATTAGGATCTTTACGATTAAAGCAAAGGTAATTCCAGCTATGATCTCCATCAGAATATGATGTAATTTCCATGTTTTTATTTTCAAGATTTATTACTTCTCCCATACCACAGCCTAGCGCAGCCCTATGCCTACAAACACCTGATTTATGCTTAATAAACTCACCTAAAGAGATAGCTTTATTTTTTAAGCTACTCTCCATACCTGTCAATAATTCTTGCGGATTATGAGGAAAAGTATCACAAATATGATCATATATAAGCTTCGCTATTTTTTCTTGAGATTCTGTATCTTTGCTTACTAGCTTATCATTGCCAATTAAATTTTTAACCTGTTTTCTAAAATGTTCTAAGTTTTTACTTAGTAATGGATCAGTATATCTATTAATCACTAAAATTTCACCATCATTAGCAAAATCAGCAGTTAATGCGACTAGCCCTATTTCAGAATTATCAAGCTTTAAAAGGCTAGTGTCCCTTAATCCTCCTGGAATCGGCTTGCGCAAGTTAGTTATAACTTTTTCTGTACTTTCTGGTATGTTTACAAATCCCATTGGATTCAATTTTGAAGTATTTTTATGCATAACCTTAGCAATTAAAAAACCAGTAAGTGCTGCCGCTGTCATGCCACCAACAATTAAAAGCCCATTGCGCAGCCTATTATCTTTAGCTTTCTCTTGCGAATTTTGTGGAGTTACGATTTGCTGTTTAAAACTTATTTGATTATTTTTTTTATTTAAACTAGCAGGTATTGAAAGCGTTATATTATTCATCATTTTTCTTCACCAAGTTACTTAGCCTCAATCATTATAGTAAAAGCAAAATATAAAAAAAAGTGCTATAAATCTTAAAATAAAAAAACTTTTTATAATTCAAATCCTAATAAGCTATAAAAAATTTTTTTATTTCTAAGCAAAACTGTTTAACTTTACTTTTTTATGTTTCTTTTCAATAACATTATCTTTAACTTTAGAGGCAAGCGGTGTAGAAATAAAAGGCACGAGCAATCTTCTTATAAAGACAGATGCAACTAAAATAGAAAATATATTTTTTAAACCACTTGCGCACTTATCAAACTTTTCCGGGTGTTGCTTTAAACGCTTAAAACAAAAATTAGCCAGCTTGTTTTGCACATTGTCACTTGCTAAAACACAGCCTATAGTTGTTTCCGTTCCAAAAGATAAAAGTCCATTAATCATTTTATAAGATGCCATATAGCCTCTCTCATCTTTTGATATTTTTTTATTTTTTAAAGCCTTGCGTGCATCCATACCATTTTGACATAACTCGATAAGAGCAGAAGATACTATTAGCGTTTTAAGATGAAAATTTTTATTGGCTGCAGCCCTATCTATATAATTCCTACAGGCTTTTATCGACCTAAATTGAATTGACATTATTTATGCACCTTATTTTTTCCTTGAAAAATCCCCTTAAAGAAATTCTTAACTCCAGCAAAACCTTTTTCAATTTTAGGAACAATTATTGGATGAGATTTATCTACAGCATAAGCAGTAAATGGCACACATAAAAGCGTTCCTCCTACTGTTACCGTATCTTTCAAAACCCCAACCCTACTTTTAGCTAATGCACCTTCAGTAAAAAACTTCCCAAATGCCCCTTTTGCAGCCAAGCTGCCAGCAGCACGACCCAAAATCAAGCCTGCTACAAGGAAAACTAAAAAGCGAATTACTCCTTCAACAGGTTGCAAAGCCGCAGCGTAAGCTCTGGCATTTCCGTCTTTTTTTGATGGAAAACAAGCAATTGCAGCTGGTGCAGCCATAGCCTTACCGGTTGTAGCTTTCAATCCTTCTGTACGGAACTGGGTAGCTTTTGAGGCCCAAGCACAAAATCTTTCAAACCAATTTAATTTGGGAGTGCAATTTGTTGTAACTGACTTAGCTGCCCCTGTAACATTTTTAGCCATAGTCGACATTGCACCACCTGAAAAGTTCACCTGGTTATTTTGAATATTTGACTTTCTGGCATTATATCTGTAGTTATAATTGTTAAATATATTATTATTGTATGAATTATAGCTTGTAATGCTCTGACCAATCATCAAAATATCTCTCTTTTATTCCTTTAACTTTTCAATTTTATCTTAGAAGGTCCACATTAAAAGAATATAAATAAATTATTAGAATCATGTTAGAAATTTTTCTAAAATAAAAAAACAAATCAAAATTTAGGATTATAAGCATTAAACTTTGTAAAATATTTACCTCAAAAAGCGCATTTTAGTATAATTATTTTTAGTTATAAGTGTTTTAATATTAGTACAACTCAAATATAAATTTTGGTTTTTTATATATGAATAAATATCTTGGTTACGTATTTATAGTTATAGCTTTGATCTTTGGGTCATTAAAACCTATTTTTATTAAGCATGGCTTTAATGATATGACAATACCATCTTTGTCTATGATGGGTCTTTTAGCTGTTATGACAGGTATATTATCTATTATTATAAACAGGCCTAAGCTGCCTATAGACGGCAAAAACCTTGGATCATTACTCTTACTGGGTTTTTTAATGCTATGCTATACGTTGGCAAATATAACCGCATTAAAATATTCAAATATTATTACAGTTACTGCAATTGTTGCATTAACACCACTTGTAACAGGTATACATCAAGCATTTAGAGTCGGTAAAAAATTATCAAAATATTTTTATTTAGGGTTTTTGATTGCTTTTAGTGGTGTATTGCTTGTTATAGATTTAACAGACATAAATAAGTTAAGTTTAAGTACTATTGGTATTGCGTTTTCGTTTTTAACTGTCATTACTGCTGATATTTACAGAATAAAAGTACAAGAAATCTCCAGAAAGCTTACAACAATCTCTTCAGGAGAAATTTCTTGCTATATGCTTATTATTTGTGGGTTTATGAGCTTAATTTTTTTACCTATAGATTTTAAAAATGTTATAAAACAAAGTAATTTAACATTTTGGATCGTCTTGTTTTTAAGTAGTATTTGCTGGATATATGCAAACAAATTTTTTGTTAAATCAATCAAAATGATCGGGGCTACCTCTGTTTCTATGGTATGTATATCACAACCGGCAATAGTAATGGGACTTGCTACCATAATACTAGCGGAACAGATTCATGCCCAAAAGGTTTTAGGTGTATGCATATTAATATTAGGTGTTTTAATTTCAGAGATAACAAATGTTTATAAACAAAAAAAATTAAATATAAATAATTTAAAACCCAAAAAAAATATTTCAAGTAAAATAAAAGAAGATGAGAGAGAAATTGTTTATAAATAAGGAATAATCATGAAACTATCTATTACATCTTTTGCCTGGGAGCCTAATGAAGATAAAAATATTGCAGATTTACTTAAAGAGCTTGATATTAAAAGTATTGACACAACTCCTCAGCGCATAACAAATAATATTAATAATACAAACGATCCTAAAGTTGATGAATTTTTAGAATTCTGGAATGAAAACAACATCTATATAACTGCATTGCAGTCTCTTTTATATAAACAGCCTGATTTACAGTTATTCAACACCAAAGAAGCAAGAAAAAAAACATTAGAATACCTAAAAAATACCATTGATTTTGCTGCCGGTATAGGCATTGACAAGCTTGTATTCGGCTCATATCAAAACAGAAAATTGTTTAATACAGATAAAACTGTTGCTCTTGATATTGCAACTGATTTCTTTTCTAATATTGGTGAACATGCAGCAAAAAACCACATTAAATTTTGCATAGAGCCTATTTCTGGTCACTATGGATGCGAATTTTTAACTACAACAAAAGATACTGTTGACTTTTTAAAGAAAATAAACTCACAGGGGCTTGGTCTACTTTTAGATATAGGTGCAATGACTCTTAATAACGAAGACTATATTAAAACTTTAGAATATTCATTCGATTATATTGAACATATACATATAAGCGAACCCGATTTAAAGCCTATTGGCACGCTAGATACAGATCATAAGCTTATAGCTGATACATTAATACGCTTGGGTTATAATAAATATTTAACTATTGAGATCTTTAAAACCGAAACTAATAATATTGAAGTAATAAAACAGTCTTTGGAATACGTTATAAAAACTTACTTCTAAGCATTAAATACAGCAAAGCGTCATTTCATCGGTTAAGATACCCTCTGTCCTTAGGTCAGCTTCCAACATTATTTTAACCAGTTCTTTAAAAGATGTCTTAGGACTCCAACCGAGCTTTTGTCTTGCTTTACTAGCATCTCCTATTAAAATATCAACTTCTGCGGGTCTAAGGTATTGAGGATCTATTTCCACGTATTTTTCCCAATCCCTATTTACCATAGAAAAGGCTTCAAAAAGAAAATCTTTAATTGAGTGATTTGTCCCTGTTGCTATTACATAGTCATCTGGCTCATTATGTTGCAACATTAGCCACATAGCTTCAATGTAGTCTTTTGCATATCCCCAATCTCTTTTTGCATCAAGATTTCCTAGTTTTATTTTCCGCTGTTTACCCGCTACAATTCTTGCCAAGCTTTTGGTAATTTTTCTTGTTACAAAGTTTTCGCCCCTTCTTGGGGATTCATGATTAAAAAGTATACCGGTGCAATTAAACATATTATAGCTTTCACGATAATTTATTGTTGCCCAATGAGCATAAAGCTTTGCTACAGCATAAGGACTTCTCGGATGAAAAGGCGTTAATTCATTTTGGGGTATTTCCCTGACTTTTCCGTACAATTCACTGGTAGAAGCCTGATAAAATTTTGTTTTTATTTGCATCTGCTTCACAGCTTCTAATATTCTAACAACACCCATTCCGTTAATATCGCCTGTGTATTCAGCATTGTTAAAACTAATATGTACATGGCTTTGCGCAGCAAGATTATATATTTCATCAGGTACTATTTTTTCTAATATTTTATATAAACTTGAACCCTCTGATAAATCACCGAAATGCAAAAAAAGCTTTATTCCATGTACACTAGGATCCATGTATAAATGTTGAATGCGCTCTATATTTAAAGAGCTGGCTTGCCTAATAATACCATGGACTTCATATCCTTTTTCCAAAAGAAATTCTGCCAAATACGAGCCATCTTGCCCGGTTATTCCGAAGATTAAAGCTTTTTTAAGCATTTACTCTTAATCCCTTTTTAATATTTTCAAATATAATATAAAAATTATTTACAAAAAATATTATCAAAAAAGGATAGTAAATGCAAATTTGCACAAATGACAAAAAAATATATTATACTACTTAATAAAGAGGATCAGAGGCGTATCGCTAACAGCCTCCAATCCTTAGAAATTAGCTCAAGCAAAAGAATTTGCAGTTGCATAACAAAAGCAACTCTTTATGCTTATTTAAATTTCCATCGTATCCTTCTTTCGATCCCCCTTCAAAAAATTAGCGATTGAAGAATATCTCTTTATTAAGTTTTTAATGTACAATTTTCTATCACTGGTTCTCAATTGAATTTCAGATTAATCTTTTCAGAATAAAATATTTTTGAGTTAGTCTATTTATTTAACAACTATGTTTACAAGTCTATTCGGAACAACGATTGTTTTTACAACCTGCTTACCTAGGATATGAGACTGAATTTTTTCACTATCCTTAGCGGCGTTTTCCAGGTCGTCATTGGATGAACCAAAGGGTAGCATTAGTTTATCTCTAACCTTGCCGTTAATTTGTACAACAATAGGCAAATTTTGTGATACTGCAAGGCTCTCATCATGTTCAGGCAATTCAATAAGATGAATTGATCCGCTACCGCCCAGCTCGCTCCATAATTCTTCAGTCATATGAGGAACCAGCGGAGACATTAATTTAATTAATGTAATAATAGCATTGCTCAAAACAGCTTTATCTTCATCATTGTAAGTCTTTGTTTTACCTACATAGTCGTAAATACAGTTGACAAATTCTCTATACTTGCTTATAGCAGTGTTAAATTGGAATTCATTGTTGATATCGGCTGTAACCTTTTTCATAGCCTTGTGCGTTTCTCTTAAAAGATCATTATTTTTGGAAGCTAGCTTATTAGCGTCAAGTTCAGGATAGTCGAATATAATATTTTCCCGAGAATTATAAACTAAACGCCACACTCTGTTTAAAAATTTATAACAGCCCTCTACACCTTCATCTGACCATTCAAGATCTCTCTGAGGAGGCGAGTCACTTAAGATAAATAATCTTGCAGTATCTGCACCGTAGTTTTTGAATATATCATCAGGATCAACGGTGTTACCTTTAGACTTACTCATTTTAGAGCCATCTTTTAAAACCATGCCTTGCGTTAAAAGATTATCAAACGGCTCATCAAAGTTAACAAGCCCTCTATCTTTTAAGAACTTAACAAAGAATCTTGAATACAAGAGGTGCAAAATAGCGTGCTCTATGCCGCCTACGTACTGATCAACGCTCATCCACTTATTTACAAGGTCTGAGTCAAATATTTTATCTTCATTTTTAGGGTCAATATATCTTAAATAATACCAACTACTGCAAATAAAAGTATCCATAGTATCTGTTTCACGCTTAGCCGGCTTATTGCATTTAGGACAAGTAGTATTTACAAAGGTTTCTGAAGTTGAAACCGGTGATCTGCCCTGAACTTTAAAGTCAACATCCTCAGGCAAGAGAACTGGTAAGTTTTCATCAGGAACAATGCCACAATTATCACAATAAATAATAGGAATTGGAGCACCCCAATATCTTTGTCTGCTTATAAGCCAATCTCTTAACCTAAACTGAACCTTTCTACCGCCTGCGTTGTTTTGCTCAGCCCATTCAGTGATTTTTTGTTTACCTGTTTCATTATCAAGATCATTAAATTCACCGGAGTTTATCATTACACCGGGGTCAACGTAGGCTTCTGCTAGTTCTTCTTCGCCAGTCTGCTGTTTTTTAATTACTTGAACTATTGACAGATTATATTTTTTAGCAAAAGCAAAGTCTCTTGTGTCATGTGCAGGTACACCCATTACAGCACCTGTACCATACTCAACCAATACATAATCGCCAGTCCATAGTGGAACTTTCTTACCATTGAATGGATTTATTACGTGAGTTCCAAGTGGTATACCTGTTTTATCTTTTTCTGTGGATGTTCTTTCGATTTCACTTTTTATTTTTGCAGCGTCTATATATTTTTGAACGTAGTCTTTGTTCTCTTCTGCTACTAGCTGGTTGATTATTGGATATTCAGGAGCTACAACAAGATAAGTAACACCAAATACAGTATCAGGTCTGGTTGTAAACACAGGTATCTCTATATCCGGGTTTTCTACCAGCTTAAATTTTATAGTTGTCCCTTGAGATTTACCTATCCAGTTCTTTTGCATTAACTTAACGTTTTCCGACCAGCCTTTGAGCTTATCAAGGTCTTGCAACAAGGATTCTGCATAGTCAGTTATTTTTAGAAACCATTGTGAAAGGTTTTTCTTTTCTACTATAGTGCTACATCTCCAGCATTGACCTTCTTCTACCTGTTCATTAGCAAGTACGGTTGCACAGTCTGAGCACCAGTTTACTGCTGCTTCTTTTTTATAAGCCAAGCCCGCTTTATATAATTCCAGGAACAGCCATTGCGTCCATTTATAATAATCCGGCTTGCAGGTAGCTATATCTCTATCCCAGTCGTAGCTTAGACCTAGTGTTTTAAGTTGATCTCTCATGTAGTCTATATTAGAAATCGTCCAATCTGCCGGATTTGCATTAGACTGAATTGCAGCATTTTCCGCAGGAAGTCCAAAACTGTCCCAACCCATAGGATGCAGAACATTATATCCTTTCATTCGCCTTAAGCGTGCGATTACGTCGGTAATTGTATAGTTTCTTACGTGTCCCATATGTAATCTGCCTGATGGATACGGAAACATCGAAAGTGCATAATACTTTGGCTTGTCTGATTCAGACGGTGTTTTATATATATTATTATCATCCCAGAATTTTTGCCATTTTCTTTCTATTTCCTGTGGATTATACTGTTCTTTAATCACGATAACTCCTTTATTAGAAAAATTTTCACCTAGAAAAATTATATATCGAAAATAAAAGAAAAAATATTTTTAAGAAAAATTAAGAAAAAGAAAAAATTTCAAAAAAAATCCTAAAGTTTTATATTAACTTGCCGATTATAATAATATAGCCAATATACCCCAATCTCTTCCCCAAGTCTGGTAGCCGCCAATAAAGCGGCTTTTTTTATTGGGTGGATTGCTAGTCAGCACCTTTTAGTGCTTATCTTGAGTCATTGGTTAACTTTAGCTGTACAGTGCATCTTTGTTCTTCCTGCTCTGGAGTTACAAACTCATCTTCCCATGTTTCGTAACTAAAATATTTAATTTCATCTGAATTTTAATTTAACCTATTCCCTCCCCACCCTTGGCAGTGGGACTTTTTTGTTAAAAAAGTAAGAGGCTTTCTTTGTAAAGAATACCTCTTATTTTTATTCTATAATATTTATAATTTGCTTATCTATGCAGCACTTTCTTCACTTTGTTTTTCGGCTTCTGCTTTAGCTCTTGCTTTTTTAGATAATTTTTGTTGTCCTTCTTTTTCTTTTTTGATCAAGTTGCCGTTTTCATCAGAATTATCAATTAAATACTTAACTGTATCAGTTGGTTGCGCACCTTTTTTAACCCAGTCAGCAGCTTTTTCTTTGTTTAATCTTAAATCTTTAGTTTTTGGGTTATAAAAACCGATTTGCTCAATAGGTCTACCTTCTCTTTTTGCAGCACTATTGATTACTATAATTCTATAAATAGGATTTTTTTTATCGCCTAAACGTTTTAAACGAATTTTTACCATGAGTTAACTTTCTCCTTTTTAGATGAATAATTTGCACTAGTCATCAATTCTCTTTATAGAGTTGATATAACTATTCTTATCACAATCATAAGTCACTGGCAACAATAATATACCAAAAAATATTGGATGTCTATATTTATTTACATTGCTGCGTACAGCTTAAACCGGTTGCAGGCTTAAGGAAATTTAGAATGTTATTTATGCACTCATCCCAGTTGCCTCTTTGTTTTTGCCTGAACACTTTAACATTATCATACCAAATGCTATGTTCAATATCTTTTTGCCATCTCCAGTCAGCAGCATAACATAACATTACACAAGCAGGCTTCCCTAAACCTGCAGTAAGGTGTATTATCGCCGAATCTATTCCGATAACTAAATCGCAATTCATAATGGCAGCAGCTGTATCAGAAAAATTATTAAACTCATCGCCAAGTCTAATAATATTTACATCTCTGTCCAGTTTATCCAGTTGTTCAGTTCCATCGCCTTTTTGTAGTGAATACAATTGTGCATTAGTTATATCAGCAAATCTAAGTAGTTTATTTAATGGTATTGAACGATGTGCATCATTTTTGTTAGCCTTGCTACCCTGCCAGAATATACCAAGCTTGAATTTATCATTGTTAAAGTATTTATTTTTAAAGTATTCAACAGTTTCAGGATTAGCATTATAGAACTTATCTTTATAAGGAGTGTTGTCATAATTAGCATTGCAATGTTTTAAAGTACTCATATGGTAAGTATATATGTCAAACTCAAGTTTGTCTAAAGGTGTAGAGTAATCAACTATTTCAATACCAAGCTCAGGCAATAAACTCATTTTCATAAGCTTATCAAGTCCTTTATGCGGTTTAAAAAGAACTTTTGAAGCTCCTCTGCCATAAATCTGTGGCAAATATCTGCTAAACTGAATAGAATCACCCAAGCCCTGCTCAAAATGAGCAAATATTATCTTGCCTTTAAGACATTCTCCTTGCCATAAAGGTTTGTCTGTTTTAAGCAAGCGTTGATTTTTTTCTTTAATCTTTAGTCGTTGTTCGTAGTTTTCAAATCCTTTTTGTAAATAGCCGCCTAGTAGATAGGAATAACACATGTTATATCTGGCTTCAATATAGTTAGGATCAACCTTAAGTGCTTTTTCAAAGTATGTTATAGAATCCTCAATATTATTATTCCATCTGTAAGATACGCCTATGTTGTTATAAGCCTGTTTTAGATCCGGCTTTATCTCAATTACTTTTTTAAAGTTTTCAACAGCCTTGTCAATCTCTCTCATATCAAGATAAATTATACCAAGGTTATTAAATAAATCATAAGAGCCCTTGTCATACTCTTGAGCTTTGCTTAGATACTTGATGGCATTAGGGTAATCATTTTGTGTTGAATACACACTGCCAAGCAATGCATATACTTTATGCGCATTAGGATTAAGTTGCAATAATCTTTCTAATAACTGAGCTGCCTTGATATAATTTTTAGCATCCTTGCAAAGGGTTCCATAGTTGTATAAAGTAGCCTCATCATTAGGATTAAGTTCCAGAGCTTTCTCAAAGCATTCAATAGCCAACCCGGTATTCTTTGACTCTACATACGTCACACCTAAATTAGAAAATGCTGACCCAAAATTGGGGTTAAGCTCAGTCGCCTTTTGGTAGGCCTCAGCGGCTAAATCATTTTTGTGTAGTCTCTTGTATGCATTCCCAAGATTATAGTATGCATCTACACTATCAGGCATACACTTAATAGCAGTTAAATAACTTTCAATTGCTTTATATGGCTGATCCACATTATAATATGCAATACCCAGATTTAAATGAGCACTTCCATACTTAGGATTATGGAGTATCGACTGTTGATAAAGCTTTATAGCCTTGTCATAATTATTTAATAGCCTGTACGACAGGCCAAGATTATTCAATGTCTCATAAGAGGGTACTAAATTGTAAGATTTCTCAAAGTATTCAGAAGATTTTTTATAATTTTTCAGCTGATAGTAGATATAAGCTAAATTAGTAATAATATCGTTATTATCAGGAGATCTCTGATGGACTTCTTCAATAGCGCTGATTGATTCATTAACGTTTTTATTTTGTTTAATCTGTTCGTAAGCGTTATTTAGTTTTTCTTGTGCTTGTTCTGTCAGCTCTTCATTTTTTATTTTAAGTTGCTTTAGCCCAACATCAGCGAATTTTTTAGCGATAAATACAGTATGCTTATCAATTTGAAAGTCATCATTATTATAAATTTCCAGCCCTTTTAAATCATTAAATAACTCTACAAAATTTTGAACATTATATTTTTGTAAAATCGCATCAATATTGTCATTTTTTGCGCATATTATTAGACTACCACCTATTTTTAAGACTCTAAAAATTTCAATAAAATCATCTTTAATAAGGTTATCAGGCAAATGCGATATACAAATAAAATCAAATACAAAATTATTAAAGAGTTTTAAGCTATTGTCTTTCAAAATTAAGTTATAATCTTGCAAATCCCCCCCCCCTGCGTACTGTGCAAAAACACAATCACTGAACTCACTTGATATTTCTTGCCCTATAAACAAGCCATATCCTTTTAAAAACTTTGATAATATGTTTTTTATGTCTAATATATTTGCCATGAGAACCTCTAATTGATTTGTACTATTTTTCGCTCCCAAAAATAATGAGAATACATTATTTATCTTAATAGGTATATTTGTTAGGTTTAATATATATAGTATTCTTTTTTTGGGTCAAAACACAATAATTTATTTTGAGTATTTTAAAGTATTTGAGGTAATAAGGGCGGATATATGGCTGAAGTTGAACAAATAATATCTATTGAGGAAAAATTAAAGCAGGCGCAAATAGCATATCGCAACGAGAATTTAAAAGAAGCTGAAAAGTTAAACAAAGAAATCCTAAAAGAAAATCCAAACCACGCAGAAGCCTTGGCACAGCTGGCTCAAATTGCAAATAAGGTTGAAAAACGAGATATAGCAATAGAGCTTTTTAGAAAAGCTACTCATCTAAAGCAAAATAAACTATTGGATAGCTACACAGATTTAGGCAGAACTTATTTTGAAGCAGATAAATACGAAGAAGCTTATGGCTGTTTTAAGAAATGTCTTGATATAGATCCTGCCTATCCACATTCATATAACAATATAAGCGTTGCTTTAACAAGGCTTGAGCGTTATGATGAAGCTATACAATATGCTAAAAAGGCCATTAAAATATCTAAAAGCTCGGCACAGTCATATAATAACTTGGGTGTTACCTACATGAGGGCAGATATGCCTGATGAATCTTTGGCCTCTTATGCTAAAGCAATAGAGCTAAAGCCTAATTACGCAGAAGCATACTACAACAGAGGGGTTGCCTACAAGCAATTGAACAGGCTTGATGACGCAATAGATTCATACAGAAAAGCGCTGGAAATAAATCCGTCTTATAAAGATGTATTTTTAAACCTTGGTATAGCCTATATGTGCAAGGGAAACTATGAAGACGGTTGGGACTTCTACGAAAAAAGATACTATACCAACCCTGAACCAGGCCCGGAAGTAAGCTGCAAAGCGACAAAGTGGGACGGGTCTTCTTTAGAGGGCAAGAAGCTTTTAATATATAGAGAACAAGGTTTTGGCGACTCCATTCAGTTTGCAAGGTTTTTGCCGATTCTTAATGGCATGGGGGCGCAGGTTATCTTTAAATGTCAGACAGAACTTAAGGAGCTGCTTGGAGCAAACGATTTAAATGCAACATTTATCGATAAGACCGTTCCTGATGAAAGCGTAGACTTTGATATTTATACATTATTGCTAAGCATACCTTACTTTTTAAAGATAAGGCCTGATAATATTCCTTTTGCTGAGGGCTTTATAAATGCAGATCCTCAGAGAATAGAGGAATATAAAAATAAATACTTTAATAATGATAAATTTAAAGTAGGTATATTCTGGCAAGGCAGTACTGATAACAAGTCAGATAAAAAGCGTTCAATGCCGCTAAGCTATCTTGAAAGATTTGTAGATATACCTAATGTTCAAGTTTACTCTATTCAAAAAGGTTATGGTGTTGAGCAGCTTGAAAGTTCAGAAAAAAAAGATCAAATAATATCCATTGGAGAGGATTTTAATGACTTTTCTGATGCAGCGGCTGCCATAGAAAATCTGGATTTAGTTATAGGCGTAGACTCTGCATTTATACACGTAGCCGGTGCTATGGGCAAGCCTGCATGGTTATTATTAGCCTATGAGGCTGACTGGCGCTGGATAGCAGGCGATGAAAAAACCGGCTGGTACGATAGTTTAAAGTTATTTTGGCAAAAAGAATTAAACAATTGGGAGGAAGTTTTAAATAGGGTTACCGAGGAATTAAGTATATATATAGCTTCTTGCTAATATGTAAATAAATATTAATTAATATATACATTAGACTCATAAAAACTTTACGAATGAATTTTGAAATTTTTATAGCCAATAATATCAATAACTTTAAAGTATTTCTCATATTTAAGTATGATTCAGGTAGGATTGACCAATGTATAGATGTTTGTTAATATGAAAAAAATAATGTGTTAGTATATCAAAAATATATCCTTGAGGGGCAATCTATTAGGTCAAGACATTATTAAATTCTAAGGTTGAATAAAATAAGTAAAATAATAAATAGAAAGGAAAGGAATCATTTAAAAAAAAGGAATTATCCAAATAGCTAGTTTCACAAATATGAAATAAACAGAAGTTGAAAAAGAAGGAAAGGAAATAGTACTGGAAGTAAGTTTAAGGATAGAACTGAAATTACAGGAGCACTAACGTAACCAAGGATTAAGGTTTACAGGTATGAGATATTTTGATTTAACTTTTCGGAAACGAAAGTTGAAAAATTGGTGATATGTAATTTCTGACTATGACAGTAATGTTATAGTCCTTAAGTGCTATTTTTACAAATTCACAAATTAATAAAATAATTAAAAGTCCATAATTAAGTCCAAAAAATGGATGTTCGGCATTAAGAAAGGAGTTCTTTTATGGCAGAAGACATAACAGGCACCAATGCTAATAATAATCTTACCGGAACAAGTGAAGGTGAGAAGATTTATGGCGAAGCCGGCGATGATACTTTAAACGGTGGCGCCGGTGATGATACAATGTATGGCGGTACAGGCGATGATATTTATAGCGTTGACAGTACCGCTGACAAAGTAATAGAAAATGCTGGTGCCGGAAGCGATATAATCAGATCTAGTGTTTCTTTTACACTTTCTAATAATGTAGAGAGTTTGGAATTATCAGGCACAGATGATTTGAACGCAACAGGTAATACTGCTAATAATACTTTAACAGGTAATGATGGAGCTAACACATTAGATGGTGGCTCTGGTGCAGATAAAATGAGCGGTGGCTCAGGTGATGACGTATTCATCGTTGATAATTTAAAAGATACAGTTTCTGACTCCAGTGGTACTGACTTGGTAGAATCAAGTGTCAGCTTTACATTGGATAGTGCTATTGAAAACTTGACATTGACAGGATCCGGCAATAACAAAGCAGTCGGTAATAGCCAGGATAATACTATTTTGGGTAACTCTGGTGCCAACCAAATTGATGGTGGTGCCGGTGCTGACGAAATGGTCGGTGGAGCAGGCAACGATGTTTATATTGTTGATTCTGATAGCGACAGCGTTTCAGAAGATTCTAATGAAGGTACTGACAAAGTTAAGTCTTATGTTGACTATACTTTAGGTGATAACGTTGAAAAGTTAGTATTAAAAGGTACAGAAAATCTAACTGGTACAGGTAACAGTGAAGATAACCTAGTAAAAGGTAATGACGGTGATAATACACTAGATGGCGGTGAAGGCGCTGACACCTTTAAAGGTGGCGCCGGTGATGACGTATTCATCGTAGATAATGCAAGTGATATTATAACTGAATTAGCAGGTCAAGGTGAAGATACCGTTCAAACAACAGTATCTTACACAATGGCTGAAAACATTGAAAACCTTCAAGTTACAAATGAAGAAGCTGTACACTTAAAAGGTAATAAATCTGACAACCTTATAACCGGTAACTCTGCAGCTAATACTTTGGATGGTAAAAGTGGTGCAGATACTTTAGTTGGTGGTGCCGGTGATGATGTTTATATTGTAAACGTTGATGATATAGTATCAGAAGAGTCAAGCGGCGGTACTGATACAGTACAGGCTAAAAAAGACTATACATTAGCAGAAAATGTAGAAAATCTTGAAGCTTTTGGCTCTAAGAAAGTTAATTTATATGGTAATGACTTAGACAACACATTAACAGGCAACGAAACCGCTAATAAGCTTGATGGTGGTGCAGGCGCTGATACTATGATAGGTGGCGCTGGCGATGATAAATACTTTGTTGATGATGAAAATGATGTTGTATCAGAAGAATCAGAAGGTGGTTCAGATAAAGTTATTACTACTATAGATTATACTTTAGGTGATAACGTTGAAAAACTTAAGTTCGATGGTGAAGATGATCTTGCCGGTACAGGTAACACTTTAGCAAATGTATTAAAAGGTAACGCCGGTGATAACACTCTTGATGGTGGCGAAGGAGCTGATACAATAAAAGGTGCAGCCGGAAATGACACCATGATTGTTGATAATACCGGTGATGTTATACAGGAAAAATCAGGTGAAGGTACTGATACCGTAAAAACTTCAGTATCTTATACTCTTTCTGATAACGTAGAAAACCTTGAAGTAACTTCAACAGATGAAGTACACTTGGTAGGTAGTTCTGATGATAACCAAATTACAGGTAATGCTGCCGTTAATACTCTTGATGGTGGTAAAGGTGCAGATACATTAATAGGTGGTGATGGTGACGATATTTACATTGTAGATGATGAAAAAGATGTAGTATCCGAAGATGCCAGCGAAGGTACCGACACTGTAGAAGCTAAAGTTAATTATACTTTAGGTGATAACCTTGAAAATATTACTTTAACAGGCACAAAGAGTATTAGTGGATATGGTAACGATGAAGCTAATACCTTAACCGGTAATACTGCCAAAAACACTCTTGATGGTGGTGAAGGTTCAGATACATTGACCGGTGGTCTAGGTAATGACTATTATGTAGTTGATAATACCGGTGACGTTGTATCAGAAGAATCTGATGAAGGTACAGATAAAGTTGAATCCAGTATTACATACACATTAGGCGATAACCTTGAAAAATTAGTTCTAAGTGGAACTTCCGTTATAGATGGTTATGGTAATGACTTAGACAACGTAATTAAAGGTAATGATCAAGCTAACACTATTAATGGCGGAGACGGTGCTGACACCATGAAAGGTGAAGGCGGAAATGATACATATACAGTTGATAATACCGGCGACGTTGTTAAAGAAACATCTAGCAGTGGCGGTACTGATCACGTAAATTCAAGTGTAAGCTTCACATTAGGAGATAATATTGAGCACTTGGATTTAACAGGTTCTGATGAAATTAACGGTACTGGTAATGACTTAGCCAACACTCTTGATGGTACAGATGGCGCTAACACCTTAGATGGTGGGGCAAATAAAGATACAATGGTTGGTGGAGATGGTGATGATCTCTACTATGTAGATAATACCGGTGATGTAGTATCAGAAGATGCTTCTAAAGGTACTGATGAAATTAATTCTAAAGTAACCTATACCTTAGGTGATAATCTTGAAAATATTACATTATCAGGCAAAAGCAATGTAAATGCTTATGGTAATACATTAGCTAACTCATTGACTGGCAACAGCGGTAATAACACTCTTGACGGTGGTACCGGTGCGGATACCATGGCTGGTGGTGCAGGTGATGACTACTACTTTGTAGACAATGCAGATGATGTAGTTACAGAAGATGCCGGCAATGGTACAGATACTGTTTCATCTACTGTAAATTGGACATTAGATGATAATATTGATAACTTGGTATTAACAGGTTCAACCGCAACAGAAGCAATGGGTAACGGTGCAGCTAACAGCTTAACCGGTAACAGTGCAAGCAATAATATTGACGGTGGCGAAGGCGATGATACAATGGCCGGCGGTACCGGTAATGATATTTACTCTGTTGACAGTACAGATGACGTAGTTAAAGAGAATTCTAATTCAGGTACTGATGAAGTTAGAGCGAATGTAGACTATACTTTATCAGATAACGTAGAAAACTTAACACTTCAAGGCTCTGACGAGATAGCAGGAACTGGTAATAAATTAAACAATTCAATTACAGGTAATGATTCTGCTAACACTTTAGACGGTGGTACGGGTATGGATACATTAGCCGGTGGTGATGGCGATGACCGTTATGTAGTAGATAATTCATCTGATACTGTAACTGAAGCTTCTGGCAAGGGTACAGATACAGTTGAATCTTCAATTGCATATACATTAGGTGATAATGTTGAAAACCTTGAATTAACAGGTAGTACAGACCTAAAAGGTTATGGTAATACCTTGGCTAATACTTTAGATGGCAATACCGGAGATAATTATCTGGATGGTGGTGCAGAAGCTGACTATATTAAAGGTGGCGGCGGTAATGATACTCTTGACGGTCACGATGGAACAGCTTATGCAGATACATTAGCCGGTGGTAATGGTAATGACACATACTCTATAGATAGTACAGATGATGTTATTACTGAAGACGCAGGTAAAGGTACGGATACTGCATATGCTAATTTCGCATCTGCTACAGAGTACTCATTAACCTCTAATTTAGAAAATATAGTAATGACAGATAATCTGGCACATACTTTAATAGGTAACTCCGATGCAAATAGTATTACAGGTACATCTGCAGATAACATAATAAGTGGTGGTTCTGGCGCTGATACCATGATTGGCGGTGCCGGTAACGACACATATACTGTAGATTCTACAGCAGACGTAGTAACTGAAGATGCTTCTGCAGGTGATGCAGATAAAGTTTACTCTTCTGCTACATTTACAATTGATACTAACGTGGAAAACTTAGAATTAATTGAAGATAGTAACATAAATGCATACGGTAACAGTGCAGCCAACACAATTATTGGTAACTCCGGCAATAACACAATAGACGGTGGTGCTGGAGCTGACACTATGGCAGGTGGATCAGGTGATGATACATTTATAGTAGATAACACTGGTGATTCATTATCTGATACAGATGGTATTGATACTGTTATGTCTTCAGTTGGCCATACACTAGCCAGTGCATTTGAAAATCTTGAATTGACAGGCTCAAGTGCAATAAATGGTTCCGGTAACTCTGAAAATAATACAATAGCTGGTAATACAAAAACTAACACCTTGGAAGGTGGTGCTGGAGATGACTATATTACCGGTGGTGGCGGTGACGACGTACTAGACGGCGGCGCTGATAATGATACCTTAGCCGGTGGCAATGGTGATGATATTTACACCATAGATACAGTAGATGATGTTGTATCTGAGGAATCTGGTAAAGGTACTGACACTGTTTACATTAGCGGAACAAACGTTACTGAGATGACTTTAGCAGATAACGTAGAAAACGTTCAGTTGGATGGCTCAACTGCTATAACAATTTTAGGTAATGATCTAAATAACACAATCACTACAAAAATTAGTGGTAACCACGATGACTTTATTAGTGGTGGTGCTGGTAATGACGTAATGATAGGTGGCGATGGCAATGACACTTATACAGTTGATAGCTCAAAAGATGTTATTTCTGAGGAAACCAATGCTGTACATACAAATTCTGATGCTGATAAAATATACTCATCTGTTACATTTACAGTATCAGATAACGTAGAGAATATCGAATTAACAGGCAGTAAGGACATCAATGCTTACGGTAACAATGAGGATAACTCTATTGTAGGTAATACAGGTGAAAACAGCCTTGTTGGCGGACTCGGTAATGATACCCTGGAAGGCGGTGATGGTCACGATACTTTAGACGGTGGTGCTGGTGACGATTCATTCTACGGTGGTGCTGGTAACGATACTTACATAATAGATTCTACCAGTGACAAAATTAAAGAAGACTCAAGCGGTACTGATTTAGTTAAGTCAAGTGTCACTGTTGATTTATCTCAATCATCAGCTATTGGTGAAGCCTATGATGATATAGAAAACGTTGAGCTGACCGGTAACAGTGCAATTGATGCAACATTAAACGATAACGCCAACAGCGTAACAGGTAACAGCGCAGCAAATACAATATTAGGTAACGCTGGAAACGATACCATCGATGGCGGATCAGGTAATGATGTACTTCGCGGTGGTGATGATCAAGATAGTATAGTTGGTGGCTCAGGTAATGACACCATAGATGGTGGTCTAAACTCCGGTTCAGCTGGTGATACAATGCTTGGTGGCTCTGGTAATGACCAATATACAATAGATTCAGTTCTAGACGTAGCATCAGAAGAATCAGGCAAAGGTGTTGACACCGTTGTTATCGATGACGCTGAAGCTGGCGGAATTGACTTTACATTAAACGATAATATAGAAAAATTACAGTTAAGCAGTACAAGTACTATAAATGCTTATACTTTAACGGGTAATGATATAAACAATACAATTACTACTGCTGATGGTGATGACATCATTAACGGTGGTGAAGGTAAAGACATAATGACCGGTAATAAAGGTAACGATACATACTACATTGACAATACCGGTGATAGCCTAACAGAAGCTAGCAACGAAGGTACTGATAAAGTAATAACAACAATAAGCCACACATTAAAAGACAATGTGGAAAATCTTGAAGTTGCTTCTAATATCTCAAATAGTTTAACCTTAGTAGGTAACACAGAAACTAATACAATCACAGGTGGCGACGGTCACGACTCTATTACTGGTGGTGCAAGCTCAGACACCTCAAATGATACACTTGTTGGTGGCGCAGGAAGCGATACCTTAGACGGCGGTCAGGGTGATGACTCTATGACCGGTGGCGATGGAAACGACACCTATGTTGTGGATAGTGCGAATGATGTCGTTAATGAAGCAGGCTCAGGTGATACTGCTGATACAGTTAAATCCTCTGTTACGTTCGATTTAAGCGCAATAAGCAACGTAGAAAATCTAACCTTAACCGGAAGCAGCAATATTAATGCAACCGGTGATGCTTCAGCTAACACCCTAGCAGGTAACACAGGCGATAACGTATTAACAGCTGCTGGTGGTAATGACTATGTAATTGGTGACAGTGGTGATGATACCTTAGATGGTGGTACCGGTGATGATACCTTAGCAGGTGGTTCAGGTAACGATAAATATACTATCGACAGTACAGGCGATGTTGTTACTGAAGAATCAAGTAAAGGTACTGACGAAGTAGTAGTTGATAAAAACGCTATCGATTACTCTTTAACAGATAACGTAGAAAACTTAACTTTAACAAGTACTGTAAATACAGCTAATAAAGTATTTAGCGGTAATGATCTTAAAAATACTATAGATGCTAGTGGCATTACAGTAGCTGTAACCCTGAACGGTAACGCAGAGAATGACTCTATAACCGGTGGTTCAGGTAATGACACTATCGATGGTGGTACAGGCCGTGACACCATGAAAGGTGGCGCTGGTGATGACGTATATTATGTAGACAATACTGGTGACAGCATTACAGATACAGCTGGTACAGCTGATAAAGTAATTACATCTGTTAATTATACATTAGACTCAGGTATTGAGCTACTCGAAGTTAAATCAGGTGTAACATCAGGTCTCAAGTTAGGTGGTCTCGCAGCTGATGATAATATCACAGGTGGCGACGGCAACGATACTATTTACGGTAACGGTGTAAATGATGATAGCTCAGGTGGAGACACTATAAAAGGTGGTGCTGGTGCAGATTCTATAATTGGTAACGCTGATAACAATGACCTTGACGTTCTCTCTGGTGAGGCTGGCGCAGACACCATTGACGGTGGTTTAGACACTGGTAAAGATACCTTAACCGGTGGTGATGGTAATGATGTATATGTTATCTACGATGAAGAAGATGATATTACAGAAGGCTCAGGTACTGGCTCAGGTACAGATACAGTGAAATTAAGTTCTAGTGCAACAGCTACTACATATGATTTCACAGGCTGGAATGGTAAAAGTGGAGCTCTTGATAATATTGAGATCTTTGATGGCAGCGCAGTATCAAGTAACTTAACAGTTACTGGTCACGGCACTAATGCAATGACACTTGACGGTGGTGATGGTGCAGATACTATCACAGGTGGTTCAGGTGCTGATGTTATTGGTGGTGACTCCGGTGCTGACAAGCTTATCGGTGGAGGCGGCAATGATAGCCTAACCGGTGGTGATGGTAACGACATCTTAAGTGGTGGTACTGGTGACGATACCTTAGCAGGTGGTAAAGGTGACGACCAATATACCATTGACAGTACAGCAGATGTTGTAACTGAGGAATCAAGCTCTGGTACAGATGAAGTAGTCCTTGATGCTGATATCGCATACTCATTAACAAGCAACGTAGAAAAACTAAGTATAAAAGCATCCACAACAGTAACAGCAGGCAACGAATACAAAGGTAACGCATCAGATAATGTACTGGATGTAAGTGGTACCGACGGTGCAAATGGTATGAAAGTATACGGCTATGGCGGACGTGATACAATTACCGGTGATGATGCAGCTGATACTATTGATGGTGGTGATGATAATGACACTATTGATGGTGGTAACGGTGCTAATACACTAGCTGGTGGTGCAGGCAATGATAGTATTACCGGTGGTACAGCTGCAGATACTATCGATGGTGGCGCAGGTCGTGATACCATGGTTGGTGGTGCTGATAACGATGTATACTACGTAGATAATAGTAGTGATATTGTTACAGAAGGCGGTGGTGCTGGTGACGATACTGTTAAGATCGAGCAAACATCAACCGGATTTAGATATACATTAGCTAATAATGTAGAATACCTTACTATCGTTGATGATAGTGGTACAGATACCGGCGGATATACTTTAACATCCAATGCATCTAAAAATACAATTACCGCATTAGACGGTGCTGATAAAATCACCAGTGGCGGTGGTCAAGACGTAATTAGCGCAGGTGCTGGTGCAGATACTATTACAGGTGCTGCGGTTGCTGAGACCATTAGCGGTGAGGCCGGTGCTGACAGTATTGTCGCAGGTGGTGGTGCTGATGTTATTGATGCTGGTGCAGACAATGATACTGTCGAGATAAGTACATTTGTATCAAGCACTAACCTTGATGGTGGTGCTGGTACAGATACATTAGTCATTAAAGGTGATAGTGGTTCACTTGACTTAACTATCGGTTCAACTACCATAACAGGATTTGAGCACATAGATGCAAGTGATGCATCAAACAAAGTTAAGTTTACAGATGCAACTAATGCATTTACATTTACAGGTAGTACTGGTGATGATACTGTTACCGGTGGTTCTCAAGCAGAAAGCATTAGTGGTGGTGCAGGTAATGATAGTATTGTTTCAGGTGCTGGCCAAGATACTATTGATGCTGGTGCTGGTGATGATGCAATTGTAGCTTCAACTGCTCAAACTGGTACAGTTGATGGCGGTGCTGGTACTGATACAGTCACACTGGGTGCAGATGTAGTTACTGACATAACTGGCGTTACATTCTCTAACGTTGAAGTAATCGACGGTAGCTCACTAACTGGTTCAAATACACTAAAAGTAGATGTAAATGCTGAGACTGATGCTATCACAATTAAAGGTAGTGTTGGAGATGACACCATTATTTCTGGTTCTGGTGCAGATAGTATTGTTTCAGGTGGTGCAGCAGACGTAATTACTGCTGGTGCAGGTAATGATACTATTACAAGTAAGCATAGTGCAACAGGTAGTATTGACGGTGGTGCAGGTACTGACGTAATAAACGTAGCGGACGAAACTTCTGATTTAAGCGGTATCACAATTTCTAACGTTGAAGTCATTGACGGTAGCGCCTTAACAGGTGTAAAAGTATTAACACTTGATATGTCATCAGAAACTGATGCAATGACCATTACCGGTGGTGCTGGAGCTGATGTGGTGACTGGTGGGTCCGGTGCAGATAGTATTACTGGCAATGATGGTGATGATGATATTGTTACAACCGGTGGTGCAGACACTATTGTCGCCGGTGCTGGTAACGATGAGGTTACTATCAGTGGTGGTGAAACATCTATTGACGGTGGTGCCGGTAATGACGAAATAACATTAGTCGCAGGCGGTGTTAATGCTAGTACTATAACACTAACTGGTATAGAGACTATAACCGGTGGTGCTGGTGATGATACAATAACAGCAGACGCTGATGGTACTCAAATTGATGGCGGTAATGGAGCTGACTCTATAACCGGTGGTGACGGTGATGATGCATTAAATGGTGATGCTGGTGATGATGACTATGTCATACTTGCTAACGATGATGGATCAGACACTATTACTGACAGTGCAGGTACGGCCGATGCATTAGACTTGAGTGCATTTGATATTTCAGCAGCAACTTATACTGTGGCAGAAGGTCATGCGAGTAACGGAGATGACCTGGTTATCGACCTTGATGGTGCAGGTAGTAACACAAATACTGTAACCATTGCAAACTTCTTTGCTGAAACTATTTTTGATGGTGGCGTTGCATCTAACGTAGCTCACGGTACCGGAGTAATAGAAACTTGTACAGATATAAACGGTTCTGTATGGGATATAGCAAGTCAAGACTTTGATGTTGATGGCTCTAACGTAGTCACAATTGTATAAATTAAAATTAAATTATAAAAATTAACAAAAAAGCGAGAAGCGGGCGAAAGCTCGCTTCTTTGCCGTTTAACCTTCGCACCCTCCCGTTAAAATTATTTACTAAAGTTTTTACCAAAATACACCGAAAAGTATTATTAGGTGATTAAAAAAAAATAAATAAATATGGGATTTTTTTTTCAAACTCTAATCTTAAAATGTTATTAGCATTGAATGTAGGAGAAACGACTATGTCTCAAAATTTTTTCCGGAAAAAAACATCAGAAAAAGCCTATTTTAATTTTATTGAAAGAGAAGAAAATCATATGACAGGCAATCCTCTTTCAGACTGGGAAAGTGCGGAAAGAGAGATGGCACTGGAAGAAAAAATAAAGGAAGAAGCCTACCTGTTACACGAAAAATACGGCGGCACCCCCGAAGAAAACTGGGATTACGCCAAACAAGAAATCAAAGAAAGAATACAATTTCTTGCATTTTATATGCACGAAGCCAATATAGATAAATCACCTATGCAAAACTGGATAGAAGCCCAAAAACTATACATAAGCAAATTTTAGGTGGGTGGCAGTCGCCACCTTTTATATATTATCTTTGAGTCAATGATAGGCTTAAGCTATACGCAACGATTCATCATATATATTCATAAATTTTGATGTAGCTTAATTAGCGCTTTTCTTGCGTTAGTTAAGCTCATTACTTTGGGTGGGTGGCAGTCGCCACCTTTTATATATTATCTTTGAGTCAATGATAGGCTTAAGCTATACGCAACGATTCATCATATATTCATAGATACAGGCTAATCCACCTTTTTATCCGGTGATTAGCCTGTATATTTAGTTGTTGTTCTACGTGCCGTTGGGCTGTTTGTGTAGGTTGTTGAACGCCTTTAACTCTCTTACAGTAGCTATTTTTATAACTTTTATTTTTTAAAATTTAAAATTAATAATAAAAAAAATATAATAATATTAAAAATCTGTTAAATTTAGCAGTTTTTATATCAGTCCACTTGCCAAGTCTGTGACAAGCGCTGTTGGTGCAGCATAAGAAGTTCCTTGAAATGGTTTAGGAAAATCCTCATCCTTTAATACAGGCGGTTGACCTTTATCACTTAATGGTTTCCCATAAGGATGAGGAAGCATAGCTTGTTTTTCATCTATATCTATGTAATATTTATTTTTATTTTTATCTTCTAAATCCTTCTTACAAGTAATTTTATACTCTCCTCTGGCGTATCTGTTAATCATATCATTTTGAGCGCTATTTTCAAGAGGATTACCTTTTGCATCACAAGCTCCAACCGAAGTAACTCCGTTTGCAAAACTAAACAGGTTAACATTGTCAGGGCCATTATTTCCTGCGGCTAAATAAACTTTGACATCCTTATTGGTAAGCTCTTCTAAAGCTTTAATAGAGCTGGCAATGTTACTAAAATCCTTATCTTTTGTTTTTAATAAATACCCTCTTATTTGATCTTTATGTTCATTTAGATTATTTCGATTTAAATCCTCTATTCCGGTCCTTTTGGCTAAAATCCTGATTGGTTTACTGACCCCCGCAGAAATATTTATCGCATTAAAATCACCTTCTTCAATCATTTTATGAAGTTGTTCAGGAATAAAATCAGTTAAGACCTTTACTCTCTCATTATTTGTAAATGATTCCATTTTAACATCACTACCCGGTTGAAGTCCAAACAATTTCAGCAGAAGTCTTGTTAGTACGACTACCATAGCCCCATGGGGAACACCTGCGGTTTTTCTACATACGGTAAAATCATCTATAATTCCAATTTTTTTTCTATGATTAATTGATTTATTAGCATTTGAGTTAGTTTCATTCATAGAATCAGTCCTAACAAATGCATCTGTATCAATCTCTAAATCCTTTACAAGATCTGTTGTACTTGATAAAGGTATAACAGAAGTTTTACTGGTTGCATTAAGAGATTGAATGGGTATAGATCTTACACGTCCATGTTGTCGCTCAATCAGTTTGTGCGGAGCAGATACAGGATTATTTTGTCTAACAAGTGAATCAGTACCAGGTTTTATAACTGTAAACATAGATGTACACATTCTAAAAACTCTCCTTTTTTACCTTCATAACAAATACAGCCCTTTAATAAGAACTTTTAATATTTTGGGTATTATAATTACGTATTTTGAAAACTTATACTATTTATTTTTGATTTAGTATAATTTTATTAATACACAATGTACGGCAAGCCTAACTTTTTGTCAAGAAAAAATCTTAATAATTATCTGTCAAATTTTATACTCATAAATAAATTTAAGCTATATAGGCAAAAGGGACCTTTTTAATACATATAAATTTATATGTATCACTTATTAATCATTATCATTGTCAAACTTTAATAACTCCCAAGGTTCCACTTCCAGCGCTTAAGCATAGAGCAAGCTCTAAAAAATATCATTGAAGAAAATTAATGTAACAAGTTCTTAACAAAATAGCCCTTTTTTCGCAAAATCCGAAATTTTCCGTGCATTTAAATTAAAAAACTGCTAAAATATATATAAAATAAATAAAATATATATTAAACAAAATTTAGTTTAACATTGGTTACGAGATTGCGAGGTCATATTACTTTGGGTAATGAAGCTGCAAAAACTAAAGACACATCCCAAAAGGACAATGATAAATACGCATCAATTCTATATTACAGATTGCGCAACAAAATTGTCCTACTTCGCAGTTTTGCCAAAAACTGCAACCTTATGGGCTATAAAGACCGATTCTTGGAGGCAATTAAAACTTCAGAAATGCAATTTGACATAGTAGGCAAAGAATACATGCACATTATGCGAACCGGCAACTGGAGCAAATTCCTTATCCAACAGATGGAATTTATAAACATGGGCCTGCAATCCTTTGCAATGAACATTATAGAGAGCGTAGAGAAAAGAAGAGCCGCAAAGAAATGGCATGCAAGAAAGCCAAAGTCTGATAGCCCAAGTTTTAAAACAACAGCAGAAGGCTTAATAAACATTGCAAAGAAAACATATTCGCTCGTCAGCACAAAAATACCTGATGAAATAAGGGCTAAATTTTCTACACAACAGATTCACGCAGTTAATAGCCTGAATGCTTTAAACAAAAAAATACTCGAAGAAATCGATATAATAAGAGATAAATTCGATGATTGCCATAAATTTTCCAGATTATTACCTTTAATGATGGAAAAAATGGCACGCTTAAATTTAGAACTACCAACAGAGTTTGTGGTTCTAAGGCCATGGTCAATCAATGACTACGAATTATCAGAAGGAAACCCCGAAGATATCCATTTATTTAAGAAGCTGACAAATATAAGCAAAAAAATATTAAGCGAACTCAAGCAAATTAACTTTAACCAGGACTTATTTATGGATGAAGTGCCTGATCAGGTAAGCTACAGCAATGTAAAAGAAATACTGCACCTGCCAATACCTAAAGATTGCTCAAACTCAGAACCTAATGATATATCTTATCCCAATCACCGGGAGGGTTATTCAGATAATCCCCTGATTAGAATAATAGACGCACACAAAGAACTGCTTTATAAAGTTCGCTGTGTACGCCGGTCCCAGTTTAGACTGGACAAAGTCAAGCATAACATCTGTTATAAAGATGATTATCTTGCTTTGGCACGAGACAAGTACTATGATCCTTATCAAGAAGATGAAATTAAATACTTCAGCTACGAAACTTGGGAAGATGAAGCTGTAACCCCTGAACAGGAGGAGCAAAGGTATAATGAGCACTTTGAGTATTACAGGGATTACAAAAATCGCGACTATGAGCAAAGGGTAATTAATGCCCAACGTCGCAAATCACGCAAGCTAATGGCTATAGAGCGCAATAAATTTGTTGCGCAATGCTGCGAAGAGGCAAGGAAGGAAGCACGCCAACGCAAGCCGGAAGAAAGCGCAAAAAAAAAGCTAAAAAAAGTTAAACAGGGGAAGCATAAGTTAGTAAAAATATCCGGCAGTTTGGAGGATTTAAAGATTTTCAAAGAAGTATCCACAGTTGCGAAGGTGCCCGATGCTGCTTCAGCAGGTCAAACTGATATTTTAAAAAATGATAAAAAAGAAAATAAAATAGAAGAAACTTGTAACGATGAAAATAATGCGATAAATAATAATATAATAGATATAAATAACAACAAAAAAGAAGGGTTAAACAAGAAAAAACCGCATTATTAGTGAGGCTTTACGTAAAAATGAAAAAATATAATAGACAATGGTGAACTTTCCGCTAGGCAAAGGGGAGTTTGTCGTTGTTATTTTTATATGTGTCCATTATCCGAAAGAAAAGCACTAAATAAAGTCCGTCAACAACGTTGAACTAAAGCTATAATCAAAGTGTACAGCTTAAGCCGATCTATGACTCAAGGTGAGTTATAAAGGGGGGTGACTACCCCCTGTCGTTCATTACATTTTTCAAAAAAGCTATATATTCAAAAGGTGCTACACCTTGTTTTTCAAGAAGATAAGATATTATTCTTACACCTGCAAGATTTATTCCGGCTTTCCTTGTTAAAAATTGAATAAACTTCCCTTTTTCAATTTCATTATAAGAGTACAATCTTCTATTTTTAGGAGATCTTGAAGGGATCAATATTCCCTCTTCATCATAAATTCTTAATGTTCTTTGATGAATTCCTAACAATTCTGCAACAACACTTATAGGAAACATTGGCTTGACCAAGTCCAGGTTGTTTTCACCATTTGTTAATTCTATATTAGTACTCATTTCTAACCCTTTTTACTGACGTTCCCTTTTATATATCAATTAGAAGCTATTTCCAGTCTGCTTTTTTCCTTTTTTAGTTCATGCAAAATCCATTCAGGAACTAAATTATTACCCAGGAATAATTGTTTAGCTGACTTATGACCATGACAATCAGACCCACCCGTTAAAATCAAATCATATTTTTCTGCCATACTGGAATAATATTCAATCATTGCAGGTGAATGTTTTCTATGATAAGCTTCTATTCCTCTTAATCCATAGCTCATTAAGTCTTTTACAAAATCTTCAGCAAATTCTAAATCATAAGGATGAGCTATAACAGGAATCCCTCCTGCTTCATATATGGTTTCAACAGCTTCATGGGGGCTAACAGTCTTTCTTTTTACATAAATAGGAGATTTATCATTAATAAACTTATTATAAGCTTCAATAATAGTCCTGGCCCCTCCCACATTGGCTATAGCTTTAGCTATATGTGGACGACCAATACTACCTTCTTCTTGTACTAAAGCAATAACATCTTCTTTTGTTATTTTAATTTTAGCTTTTTTATTTAAATTTTCTATTAATAAAGTAGTTTGCTCAGAGCGCGCATGTTGTTGATAAGCTAATAAATCTTGTAATAACTGAGAGTTCAAATCCATATAATACCCTAAAATATGAATTTCTTTCCCATTCCATAGTGTATTTATCTCAACACCGGGAATTAATTCTAAAGTTTGCTTACCTTTTTCTTCAGATATTTGATCTAAATAATCTTGCGCTATTTTAAAAGACTTTATATTATCATGATCAGTTATAGAAATAGCCAGCAAGTTTTTTTCTATAGCAACATCAACAATCTGCTGAGGAGTCAAATTTCCATCAGAATAAACACTATGTATATGTAGATCTATATTCAAAATTTCACCCTCACCTATGACTATTACTTTTCAGCTAATTCTACAAACTCTTTTATTCTTGTTATATTTCTTGCTTTTCCTGTTTTTATATTTACTTCTATTTTAACACCATTTATTTCACTTTTGCCCATTGGTGCAACGTCAAACCTAACAGGTAGGCTGGTTACTAGTCTTTTTAAGGAAGAATCTATTTCCATTCCTATTATACTATCATAAGCGCCACAATATCCAACATCAGATATAAAAGCCGCTCCGTTATTTAAAATCTTTTCATCAGCTGTTTGAACATGAGTATGCGTACCAACAACAGCGCTCACACCCAAATTATCAACAAAATATGCTAATGATATCTTTTCTGCAGTGGCTTCCGCATGAAAATCTAAAAGTATAATAGGTGTTTCTTTTTGTATATTTTCAATTTCTTTTGTTATTAATGGCCAAGGATTATCAATAGGAGTCATAAAAACTCTACCTAAAACGTTTAAAACACCTATTTTAACACCATTTTTTTCAAAAATACGTGATCCTACGCCAGGAACATCTCCAGGATAATTAATAGGCCTTATTAGCTTATCTGCTCTATTTATATAATTAAAAATATCTTTTTTATCCCAAATATGATTACCGGAAGTAAAGGCATCTATGCCCAAAGCCGATAGCTCATTATAATTTTTTTCTGTCAATCCAAAGCCATGTGATGCATTTTCTACATTTGCTACAATAAAATCCGAATTATCAATAATATTGGGAATGTAATGCTCAACTGCTTTCCGTCCTGGTCTACCAATAATATCACCAAGAAAAACTATATCTATATATTCATTCATCATTTTGCTATTTCAGTTGCTCTTATTTCTCTAACAACGGTCACTCTTATTTGACCGGGATAATCCAACTCTGCTTCAATACGCTTTGCAATATCTCTAGCCAGTTTACTGGCTGCAGTATCATCAAATGCGGAAGGTTGTACCATTACTCTCACTTCTCGACCTGCTTGAACTGCAAAAGAACGTTTAATACCTTCATAACTGGTTGCAATTTCTTCTAATTTCTGAATTCTCTTAATATAAATTTCAAGAGTATCTCTTCTTGCACCCGGTCTTCCGGCACTCATTGTATCAGCTATTTTAACAAGTACAGCCTCTACAGTATTAGCAGCCACATCATCATGATGAGCTTCTATAGCGTGTAAAATGTTATCTTTTTCACCGTAACGTTTTGCTATTTCTACACCTAATTCAATATGAGTACCTTCTTGTGTTTGATCAAGAGCTTTTCCTACATCATGGAGCAAACCAGCTCTTTTTGCAATATTTACATTTACACCTAGTTCAGCTGCCAGCATTCCAGACAAATGACCAACTTCTATAGAGTGTTTTAAAACATTTTGTCCATAACTTGTTCTAAAGTATAAGCGTCCTAAAGCTTTAATTAATTCTGGATGAATATTCATTAAGCCAAGCTCAAAAGTTGCAGCTTCACCTTCTTTGTACATTCTTTCATCAACTTCTTCTTTGGCTTTTTCCACCATATCTTCTATACGTACTGGGTGAATTCGACCATCACTAATTAATTTTTCAAGAGCTATTTTAGCTATTTCTCTTCTTATTGGATCAAAACTTGATAATACTACAGCTTCAGGAGTATCATCGATAATTAAATCTACACCGGTGAAGGTTTCTAAGGCCCTAATATTTCTTCCTTCCCTACCAATAATTCTTCCTTTCATTTCATCGTTAGGAAGACTTACAACAGATACTGTAGATTCTACTACTTGATCGATTACACAGCGTTGCATAGCTGTAGATAACATTTCTTGAGCACATTGATTTGCAGTTTCTTTTATACGTGCTTCATTTTCTCTAATTAATTGAGCAGCTTCCATTTTTAACTCATCTTCAAGCTGCTTTAGTAATATAGTTTTACCTTCTTCAGCAGTTAAGCCTGCTACTTTTTCGAGTTCACCGAGTTGTTTTCCTATTAAATCAGCCAGATAATCTTCTTTTTCGTATAATTCATCTATCTTTTTTGCTAGTTCCTTTTCTCTTTCAGCGGCTGTTTGTAGTTTATTTTCTAAAGATTCCTCTTTTTTTAATAATCTATGTTCCAGCTTGGCTAACTCAGATCTTCTCTCTTTAGTTTCTGCTTCCAGCTCTTGTCTTTGACTATGTACAGCTTCACGTGCAGAAATTAACGCTTCTTTTTGCTGAAGTTTTATCTTTTCATCAGTCTCTTCCTTTATTTTAGAAACCTCTGATTTATGATTAGCTATTTGATCATTTCTTGATTTAAGTTGAAATAATAAAATTACTATATAAATTAATGATAAAACTAATAATCCAATTATAATTATATTCATTGTCATAAAGTTCTCGATTGTCCTATACCTCTTTTTCTATCAAAAGATTGCGGGACAGCCGATAAAAGAATTAAAATCCTAGCACTATTACTATATCATATAATTAAGATTTTTTATACAATTTTAACAATTTTTATACTGCTCATAAGTCAAATTTCAAATTACCCTTTAATTAGAATGAGCTTGAGCTATATTCAACTTTATTAAAGAAATATGAAAAATACTTTAGAATAGTTTATTGTTTTGTGAACATTTGTAAAATTATTCAACTTATTAATTCTATACTATCGACTGCAAAATATATTAATCTTTCTTATTTTCTTTTTTGCTTTCTTTATCATTTTCTTCCTGATTTTCAGTAGGATTCAATAATTCTCTTACTTTATTTTCTATTTCCAAAAGCATTTCAGGATTTTCACTTAGATATTCTTTTACTTTGTCTTTACCTTGACCAAATTTTGTTTCGCCATAATTAAACCAAGTACCAGATTTATTGATAACATCTAAAGAAACTGCAATATCTATAATACAAACGATCTTTGATATGCCTTCTCCATACATAATATCAAATTCTGCAACTCTAAACGGAGGAGAAACTTTATTTTTAACGACTTTTACCTTTGTTCTACTACCAAACTCGACACCTTCTTTATTTTTTAAAGTTTCTTTTCTTCTAATATCAAGTCTTACACTTGAATAATACTTCAGTGCATTACCACCGGTTGTTGTTTCAGGACTTCCATACATTACACCAATTTTATGTCTTAATTGGTTTATAAAAATAACAGTTGTTTTTGTTTTACCAACAATAGCTGTTAACTTCCTTAAAGCCTGACTCATAAGTCTAGCTTGAAGACCCATATGAGTATCACCCATTTCGCCTTCAATTTCAGCTTCAGGAACAAGTGCTGCAACAGAATCTATTACTATTAAATCAACAGCGCCTGATCTTACTAATTCTTCAGCAATATCAAGAGCTTGTTCTCCTGTGTCAGGTTGACTTATTAATAATTCATCAATGTTAACACCTAGTCTTTTTGCATACTCAGGATCTAAAGCATGTTCAGCATCAACAAAAGCAGCTATTCCACCTTGTTTTTGAGCTTCTGCTACTATATGTTGAGCTAAAGTAGTTTTACCACTACTTTCCGGTCCATAAATTTCTATGATTCTACCCTTTGGTATTCCACCTATACCTAAGGCTAAATCTAATGATAAAGCTCCTGTTGGTATAACTTCTATAGCAACAGGAGGCTTATCGCCAAGCTTCATTATGGAACCTCTTCCAAAATCCTTTTCTATTTTATCAATAGCTAATTGTAAAGCTTTTGTTTTATCATTCTTATCATTAGCTGATGAATCATCTTTGGCCTTTTTCTTCTTTGTTTTTTCTTCAACAGGCATTTATTCAATCTCCTCCAGAAAAATATATATACTATACAGCTCATCAATTAAATCTCAGATTACTCTTTTCAGAGAATAGTTTATTTTATTAACTTTAACTCGATTTAATAATCTGAAAAGTATTTTAGTGG
>JANQLL010000085.1 GCA_028280605.1 Candidatus Gastranaerophilales bacterium | reverse complement strand
ATATCGGAGAGCATTATCGCAGGGTGGGTCAATTTTCGTTCGTTGACATGGGTCATTTTATAACCGTTGCTAACACCCTTTCAAAAAAATTTTTCAACGCTCTTTTGCGTAAGGTGAGTTCATCACTAGTGCCACATATTACCGAGATTTTGGTGTTTTACTTTCGTGGAAAGGACTTCATCTGCCTTTAAAGAAGAAGTTATTTTTGCAAAACGATAAACAGAAAATTTACAATCCCCCTTTTTTCTAAAATAATTTTCATATTTAGATAATATCTTTTCAAAAATATCCTCATTGTTAGTCTCTATATTTCCAATATTATCATCCATGATTCTATATTTCTTTTTTTCCTTATCTATTTGAACAAGAACAGCATGACCCCCGAGTTGATTTAAAAAAACTCTAATTTTAAAAAGGTCATTTTTAGGTTTTGCCATATATCTTTTCTTCTCGATAATTCCATCGATTGAAAAACATTGCTCTTTTTCATTTGCTTTTTTTACTGATTTGAAAAAATCATACAAATTATTATTTATTACATCATGTTTCTCATATTTAAATATTTTACATTTTTCTATAGAAAAGTCTGTTGATCTTAATTTATTTTTAATGATTGACTCTCTTTTATTTTTTATTCCTTTTTCTTTAAAAATCTTCTTATATACATACCTTTTTGAATGGAAAATCCTTCCAGATTTAGAACTTGTTCGGATAATTTTATTTAAACTTATATTAGGATTTTTAATAATTTGTTCGGCTCTCTCGGTTGTATTCGCTTCACAATTTCCAATAGCAGTTTTATAATTGCTCAAATTAGTTTGACAAAATGGAATTATATCAAGATTTACTCCATTTTTTAATTTAATTTCTTTTTTTAATTTAATAATATCGATAACAAATTCAATATTTCTCCAAAATCTATGTTCTCTATAAGAATTAATTTTTTCACTAACAAACTTTTTTACATCTAAATCTTTTTTCGTAAGAATATCTGTTAGTATAGATGCACAACATTTTTTTTTGATATCATTAAGATGGGCATCTCCAAAAAAGGATTTTGATTCTTCTGAAGCTTTCCGTATTTCTATAACATCTTTTCTATTCAATACTATCTTTTCTAAATCAGTCATCTTTTCTATCATATTAATTTCAACTTTGCATAGAGATTCCACAGCTTCACCTATACGACTCAAATTGTCTATTGACATCTTCCCTGAATTTTCTAATGCAGATTTAATTACATTTTTTAATGCAAATGTCATTGCTTCCTTAGGAAGGCTTTTATTTTTTTCAATTGCTTTTATCGATTGCTTTATGCTTTTTAATATCTTTATTGATTTATTACTTTTAAATTTTGAAGTTTCTAAAATATTTATCATTTTTTTAAATGATGATGTATTCGAAATTTCAATTAAACAATCTTTTAATTCTTTGGATTCTAAAATTTGATAAATTTTATCTGATATATAATGAAAATATGTTTCTTTAGATTTTTTAACAATTGAATCATCTAAAATACATTCATCTTTATTTATTATACATTTATCTAAATATTGTTTATTAATATTGTTATAATTATTATTTTTTAAATTAACTGACATATTTTAACCAAAATTTATTAATTATATAACAATTATAACATATATTTATTTTTTTAAAAAAATAAATATTATAACTTAAAGTAAAGAATATTAATGACTTATATAAAAACAGGTAAAATTTTATTTTATCTAAGTATTTTAATGTAATTTAGTTAAATAATTATTAAAAAATTAAAATTTTTTTAAACTAATTAATATATACTGCTCGTGTTTGCAAATGCCTTAGATAGCCCTGAAATCTGCTGTAACATCAGTATCCAAATAGACGAGTCTTATTGGTAAGCCTTTTCGCCCCGTTTCTTCAAAATAGACATCGATAATAGCTTCTATTGCCTTCCAATTGATTTCCTTTGACAACTGAATGAGTCCCTGTTTGGGGTTAAGTGGATGGGCTAGTCGTTTCAAGAATATGTCCAAATCATCAAAAGGAACGCTGGAAAACCCAGGAAAGAACGTCCGCGCAAAATCGGGCCTTAACCGCACCATTCTAGACCAAGGAT
>JANQLL010000055.1 GCA_028280605.1 Candidatus Gastranaerophilales bacterium | reverse complement strand
TTAACTTTTTAACACTCCCGCTTCGCAATTCAGAGAATAGTTTATTTTATTAACTTTAACTCGATTTAATAATCTGAAAAGTATTTTAGTGGGAGTATATCAATTCCACTTCCTTAACTAAATTTTATATTGAAAAGGCTATATTATTCAACAAATTCTAAAATATCATTAATTTCTATTTTTGTCTTTTCAGCAACCCCAGGGGCAAGCTCAAGAGTTTTATCCGCAGAAAAAATTATAGCAGAGCATCTCCAGGGTTTCATATTTTTAATCATATGTTTTACATTATTATTTTTATCCAAAAAAATAGCATCAAAGTTAAATTTCATCCCAAAAGAATGAATACTGTTGCAAGGCTTAATTAACAAGCCTTCATCCTCTGTTAAGCTAGACTTATTTAGCAAGCCAAGCGTTCTTGTAAAAATATTATTTGCTAACTTAATATTACTAGCTATTTGAATATTTTTAGTTTTATTAATAACTTTCATATGACAACTGAACACCTTATTATATCTTCTTTACCCATTAAATTTAATTAAAAAATCTTAAATATAATCCGACAATTTTTAAGACATGGGTTTAAAACTTAAATATTGTTTGTTATAATAAAAATTATAATTAATTAAACAACTTTGTCAAAATGTTTTAAATGTATATTTTCTTCTTAACTGACATAATTTAATATTTAAATAAATAATTATAAATAAAGGAATTTAGAATATATTATAAATATTAATTAAGCAAGATAAGGAGGTGAATCACCCCAATAATAAGTTACAACCCGGATAATAAATTGTATAAGTTACAACAAATAAAAATATCTTTAGATAACACCATGATTTATGGTGTTTATACAGATATATTAATCTTTTTGTTAATTTTGTCGGTTAAGAAGTAAAAGGCAGTTTAAATATGATTATTGAATTTAGAATAAATGAAAATATCGTTGAAGCAGCCTGGTTAAAGACTCTCTATGAATTAATAGAAGAGCTTAATTGTAGATGCAATACTTACCTTGAAGAAACCTACAATAAGTCATACAAAAACTATGCCAGAACTCGAATAATTGAAGTTTATGGATCATCTACGATGGTTGGCTGGTTAAAATTAAGAATGGAGAGATATACACACTTAGTCGATTCTTACAACACAGCTGCGGAAATTAGAACAATTTCTACTGAAGACGATGAAGAATTTGAAGAAAATGATAACTTTAGAAGCCAAGAATTTGACAGTTTTGGCTTTTAATTAAAAGCTATCATTTATCCAACAGACATATATAGTAAAGCTTAAGAGACTTTCAATGCAGAGCCTCTTTAATTTTTATGCGATTTTTATATCATTGCTGGAAAATAAATCATCTTCTTCTGGTTGGCAAATATCAAGAACTTTATTAAGCCTTGTTTGTAGCATCATTTGTGCTACATTTGGTTGCATGCCAAAAATCTTTATACTTACTTTATTGTACAAAGACATTTTTTGAAAACTCAAAAGTGCTCCCAGCCCGATTCCATCTATTTTTGCAATATCTTTAAAGTTAAGGTAAACCCCTTTGTAGCCCTGCTCTATCTTACTCACAATGCACTGCCTAAGTACTGCCACATTTTGATTCATAAAAATATCCTTAGGCAGATCTAAAACACATATATCCCCAATATTTCTCGAATTGATTTCCATAATCAAAAGGAGATTCCTTCCCAGATTTAACTAGTAGCCCGCAATTTCATTTATGTATAGAATTTAGCAGTTACGCAATCACGTATCCACTCAGTAACTTATTGATAATGGTCAATCCAGTCCGATGACTACAAGTAAACTTAAGCTATATCAAAAGCTTACATGGTTGACATATGAAAAGTGATGACCATCACCAACTTATTTATATAGTACCAAGATTTGTTGAATAGGACAAATGTTTATTAATAACTAATTATTAGAAATTAAAAAAAAACATGGAAAATTTAATAATATCAGGAAATACATTAGATTCTAAAAAAATTTTAAATATAATTTCTTATTTTCCCAAATAGCCTATAATTTAATATTAAAGGCTATTTCTAGAGCTTTACAAAACTTAGTTATTAAAAGCTTGTTTTTTTTCCTTTTATTATCACTATAGTATACCACCCTATTAAAGCATTTACAACGCCTCACAATATATTATAAAAAAGCCTTTTAAATTTTCTTTTTAAAAATACAAAAGTTTAAAAAAAATATTTAAAGTTTTGTAAAATTTTGACGATGATAATATAGTGTATCTTTATTATCTTAATATTTATAAGGATTTTTCTTAAATGAAAGGAATGGTAGAGGAAAGAGGATTATTAAACCCTGAAATAGACATAGAACATATCCTCAAGCTAGCTAAAGAATCTCATGAAAACTATTTGGTAAGATCTACAGATAAAGATCTGGAAAAAGCTATTGATTATTATATCGAAGCTATTAATATAGATCCGTCAATATCTGAAGCTTATTACAAATTAGCCGGTTTACTATGGGAAAAAGGGCAAATAGACATAGACTCAGCTTTGGCTCAATGCGAAAAAGCTATTGAGCTGGAACCGGGCTCAAGCACCGGAAGACTGTATTACGCATACTTCCTTAAGGCTGCCGGTAAATTCGCAGAAGCGGAAACTCAATTTAAAAAATCTATTAAACTTGCAGGAATAAATTCATCAAAGTCAAGAATTGCCATGGGGCAAACCATCCTGCAACAGTTAGATAAATCATCTCCCGACTTGCAAAAAATGATCTCGGGTGTTTACTATATAGTCACCGGTTACTCACTTGCTCCTTTTGACTTAAGTCATATAAGGGTATTTTGGAAATCTCTGTTCGATGAGATTTCTGTGATTAACTATAAAATCAACGGTGCTATATGCAAAAAACTAAAAAACTACGATAAAGCCGAAGAAATTTATCAAAATGCCGCCGAAAACACCGGCAAAGTTGATTTATTTTATACAAAAATAGGCAACATTGCTGTAGAAACCGGAAAATACGGACAAGCAGTTGAATATTACAAAAACGTATTGAAATTATCGCCAAATAATGCCACCCTCTGGGCAAAACTGGCAAATATACTGCAAAAGCATTATAATAACCAAATTGATGATTTAATTGAATGTTATTTACATTTAGCGGAATTAGATTCGACAAACCCAAGAGTTTATTATGAACTGGGGCACTTGTACCTAAGAAACGAAGATAAATACAATGCTATTTCTTCGTTCAAAAAATCTACCGGGCTTGACCCTGAAAATGCCTTTTACCACAATAGTTTGGCATATACATTAGTTCAGGTTGAAGACTTTGACGGTGCGGTTTTAGAATATCAAAAAGCTATTCAATTAAATCCTGATAACGAATGGACATCTGTTGTTTGCCAGGCATTGGCTGCTATTTATCAACAGGTAAAAAATAACATTGATGCTGCAATAGTTTCTTATCAATCAGCAGTGGTTTTAGACCCTGATAATACAGATGCATATATTGCACTTGGTGAAATATATCATGATCAAGAAGACCTAAATGCTGCTATAGATGCTTATTGCCAAGCAGTTAAACGTAATGCATCCAGCCCGAGAGTATATTGCAATTTAGGTTTAGCGTTATGGGAAAAAGATTATGTTGAAGAATCTATAATTGCCTACCAAAAAGCTATTGATGCCGATCAAAATTATGATATTGCTTACAATAATCTGGGTGTTGTTTATCTGGATGGGGCTAATGATATTGATGAAGCTCTAAAATTATTTGACGAGGCTATTCAATTAAACCCTAATTACGCTCTTGCATATTACAACAAAGGCCGAGCACTTGAGCAAACTACAGATAAGACTGCTACGGCTGAATGCTACCAAATGGCATTAGACCTTAATAAATTTACTCAAGAAATTGATGAAGATGATATAGAGCAAAAGTTGTTTAATCTTTTCAAAGTTTAAGCAATAAATATAAAATTTAAAAAGTTGTTTATTGATCACATTAAAGGTGATCTTTTTTATTGATAATAGAGGTTTTAATGTAAAAATGTTAGAAAAAATTTTTCAATTAAAGCCGCACCCGGAGTTTAGCTATATTATCATTAATTCTGTTTATTGTTTACCGGTATTAAATATTTTTTTCTTCTTTTATTTTTTTAAATTATAAAAAAGAATATATAAAATAAAAAAAAATCCCACCTTCGCCAACTGCCTATAAACTTTAAAAAAATTTTTTAGGCAACCCGTATTTCTCTTGATATATCTAATATGCTTCAATTATAATATATTTATAGATGTTATATAGAATAATTAGATTTTAAAGAAGGTTATTATGTTTGTTGAATGGAAAGATGAGTTATCAATTCATATAGATGAAATAGATGAGCAGCACAAGGAATTTATTAACAGGCTTAACATGCTGTTTAGGGCGTGTCAGACAGGCAAAGCAAAAGAAGAAGTTTCCGATGTTATGCATTTTCTGGAAGATTATATTTTAGATCATTTTTTCTGCGAAGAAACAGTTCAGTCTATATTAAAATATCCTGACTTTGAAAAACATAAAAAACAACACGACGATTTTGTGGAAACTTTTATAGATTTAAAGCAAAAAATACTTTCTTCTACAGATACAGAAAAAAATTCCAAGCTGGTAAAGGATGTTTTAATAAATTGGCTCATTGAACACATAGCTGCCTCTGATAAGGCAGTAGGAGCATTTATAAAAGAAACAATTGATGGCAGAAAGAAAATAACAAGTTTATAAAATTGGACTGTTTGCTTAACGCATTAAATCCGATTATGACAAGTTTTGTAACAATTTTATTGACATAAAATGTTAATTTTTGTAAATACTGTTCGATACATTTGTAAATATAAAAAATTTTAATGTTTCAATTTAAATATAGTATATGAATTTATTACATTAAACGAAGGGAAATTTAAAAAAAATTATGTTGAGGACTGTTAACAATATTGTTACCAAGGGTGCAAACAAACAAACGGCATAAAATTAATAGAAAATCAAAATTACACAAATTTTTCTAAAAATGCAAACTTAGGAGTTAAATCATTAACTTTTGGACAGATAAATAAACCAAAAGCCGAAGCGAATTCTTTATATAGCAACCTATACTCACCACTATTAAAAGAGGATGATATTCAAAGAACAAGAAAGCTTATTGTAGAAGATTTAGAAAAGCAAATATCCAGAGAAACAAATCCAGAAAAGCTAAAAAATCTTGAGTCTCAGAAATTTATCATGGAAGCTGGCAATATATTACATGATAAAAAAATAGATAAGTCCCAAAAAACGGACTCAAACATCTCTTTTACAGGATTATTTGATAAAAAGTGGAAGAGAGCATTAGGATTAGTACAAGTTAATACTATAGCGGCTGGAACTCTTGCAGCTTCAATGGCTCAAATCCCTTTTGCAGATGCTGCCCCATTAGCATTAAATGATGCAGTAATGATAATTGGGATTGCCGATATATATGGAGTACAACTAGGTAAGTCTGCAGCTCTTTCAATGGTAGGAGCCATTGCGGCAAATCAAGCAGGCACTTCTCTTTTCAAAGCAGCTGTTGGCTGGATTCCACTTTTAGGCAATGGTGTAAATGCTTCTGTAGCAGTTGCTACAACAGAAGCAACGGGCATGGCTGTAACAGGCTTCTGTGAGTTAGCTTACAAAAACGGACAAAAACCTGACTTTAGTAATTTTAAAGGTTATGACTTTAAAGAATATGTTAAGGCAATGAAAGAAATAAAAAGGATGGATGAAGACTAGCGAATACTACTTTAAAGACGTAAGAAGATAAGGAAATGAAATATGAAAATCAACTTTAAGGGATTGCCCACGGTTAAAAGTCAAACACTTGACAAAAATAAACCTGAAAAACAAAGTTCGATTAAACTTGGTGTCGGAATGGGGCTTGCAACTATAGCTACGCATTCAGTAGGCGACTGGCTTGAAATAAAATCACTAAAAAAACAATATAAAAATAAACCCGACTCAAAACATTTGGATGGTTTTATAAAAACAGTAAGTAAAAATAGAATACCAAAAATCTTATCTTCTGGATTGTTAGTGGGAATTGGTGCGTTTTCTATTCAAAAATGGATTAATCACTGTATAGATAATAAAGATAAAAATCAAGCGGAACTAAATGCCCTAATTAAATCAAAATATTAAAACAATATAGATTTGTTTATAAATAAAACTAAAGTAAATCTCTAATTTTTTGTAATTAAATTAGAGGTTTATTTTATATTTCATATCAATGTAACAATAATTTAACAAAATAGCACTTTTTTCGGAAAACCCGAAATTTTCCATGCATTTATTTTTTCAAATTGCTATAATATATACTAAATAAATAAAACTTATTTGGTAGCAAATTTCAATGCAAAATTTTGGAGTTTTTTGAGTTGGAAAACCAAGCAGCAAAAACTGAAGATAACGCTCAAAAGGATAACGATAAATACGCATCCATCCTGTATTACAGACTGCGCAATAAAATTGTCCTGCTGCGTCGTTTTGCCAAAAACTGCGACCTCATGGGCTACAAAGACCGCCTTCTCGAAGCAATCAAAACAACAGAAATGCAATTTGATACAGTCGGCAAAGAATACATGCATATAATGCGTACCGGTAATTGGAGTAAATTCCTGATTCAACAGATGGAATTTATTAATATGGGTCTGCAATCCTTTGCAATGAATATTATAGAAAGCGTAGAAGAAAGAAGAGCCGCAAAAAAATGGCATGCAAGAAAGCCCGGATCTGACCGCGAAAGCTTTAAAACAAACTCAGAAGGCTTAATAAATCTGGCAAGAAAAACTTATTCACTGGTAAGCACTAAAATACCCGATGAAATAAGGGCTAAATTCTCTACGCACCAGATTCTTGCAGTTAATAGCCTGAACGCTTTAAACCAAAAAATACTGGAAGAAATAGATATAATAAGAGATAAATTCGATGACTGCCATAGATTTTCCAGATTATTACCTTTAATGATGGAAAAAATGGCTCGTTTGAATCTGGAACTCCCCACAGAGTTTGTAGTGTTAAGGCCATGGTCAATCAATGACTATGAATTATCCGAAGGAAATCCCGAAGACCTGCACTTATTCAAAAAACTGACAAATATCAGCAAAAAAATATTGAGCGAACTAAAGCAAATTAACTTTAATCAAGATTTATTTACGGATAATGTGCCTGATCAAGTAAGCTACAGCAATGTAAAAGAAATATTACACCTGCCGATTCCAAAAGATTGTTCAAATTCAGAATCCAATGATATCTCATATCCTAGGTGCCAGAAGGGTTTTTCTGACCACCCTCTGATTAGAATAATAGACGCACATAAAGAACTGCTCTATAAAGTTCGTTGTGTGCGCCGGTCTCAGTTTAGGCTTGACAAAGTCAAACATAACATCTGTTATAAAGATGACTATCTTGCTTTGGCACGAGACAAGTATTATGACCCGTATCAAGAAGATGAAATCAAATATTTCAGTTACGAAACATGGGAAGATGAGTCAGTAACTCCAGAGCAAGAAGAACAAAGGTATAATGAGCACTTTGAGTATTACAGAGACTATAAAAATCGCGACTATGAGCAAAGGGTAATTAATGCCCAACGTCGCAAATCACGAAAACTAATGGCCATTGAGCGCAACAAGTTTGTAGCGCAATGCTGCGAAGAGGCAAGGAAAGAAGCACGCCGGCGCAAACAGGAAGAAAAGGCGCAAAAAAAATTGAAAAAAGTTAAACAGGGGAAGTATAAGTTAGTAAAAGTATCCAACAGTTTAAATCTAGCGGATTTAAAGAATTACAAAGAAATTTCCGCTGATGCGAAGGTGGCCGATGCTGCTTCAGCAGGCGATACTGATATTTTAGAAAATGATAAAAAAGAAAATAAAATAGAAGATACTTTTAGTGATGAAAATAATGCGATAAATGATAATATAACAGATATAAATAACAGTAAAAAAGAAGAATTAAACAAGAAAAAGCCCCATTATTAGCGAATTTTAATGTTGTCACAAAAATCTAGGCAATGATAAGCTCTTTACTTTGAAAAAGAGGAAATTTTGTCATTGCTTTTTTTATATGTGTCCATTATCCGAATGAAAAGCGCTAAATACGCTCCACCAATAATAAAGAATTAAATCAAAAATCGTTGCGTATACCTTAAGCTAGTCATTGACTAAAAAGTAAGTAATAAAAGTGGCGACTGCCACCCACCCGCCTTTTATTGACCGTAGTTTTACAAACACCGACTATGAAAAGCTAACCGAATTGTCCGAGGCAAAGCCGAGTTATGAGGGGTGAACTGAGAAGACAAGAGGCTAAGGTGTTTAGAAAAACAAGGTAAATAAAGACAGCGGCAAGAGTTTCTTTTTTGGTTCCTTCTTTTCTTTCTAAAAGAAAAAAGGTACTGGCCGGGCTTTAGACCGGACATATAAAAAACAAATATTCATTTTAAAGCAATCAATAACTCAAGGGTAAGGTAGCTACCCCCATGCTAAGCCCTATCAAGCTCTTCAATAAGCATCTTATTAACAACATCGGGCTTTGCACGACCTTTAGTCTCTTTCATCACCTGCCCTACAAAGAATCCCAACACTTGTTTCTTGCCGGCTTTAAACTTCTCAACTTCTTTAGGATTATTAGCAACCACTTTTACAACTATATCCCTAATTGCACTGTCATCGCTAATTACGCTCAAACCCTGTTCTTTAACAATATCCTGAGCAGTACCGCCTTTTTCTATCAGATGCGTTAATATAGTCTTTGCTATATTCTTAGAAATAATACCTTTATCAATCAAATCAAGCATTTGCACAAAATTTTGGACAGTTAACTTAGTATCAGAAAGCTCAACCTTATTTTCTTTTAAATAAGCAGTAATATCTCCCATCAACCAGTTAGACGCAGCCTTTGCATTAGATCCGGCAGTAACAACCTCGTCAAAAAACCTGGCCATCTCCATAAAGTCAACAAGTACACCCGCATCATACTCAGACAGACCAAGCTCAGACACATACCTGTTTCTTTTTGCCTCAGGCAATTCAGGCATAGTAGCTCTAATTTGCTCAACCCATTCTTTATCAAACTTCATCGGCACAAGGTCAGGCTCAGGGAAATATCTATAGTCATGAGCTTCTTCTTTACTCCTCATAGAACTTGTAATACCTTTTTCATCGTTCCATAGCCTGGTTTCCTGCACAACCTTACCACCAGCTTCAACAATATCAATCTGCCTGTCGATTTCGTATTCTATAGCTCGCTGTAAAGCTCTAAAGCTATTCATATTTTTAACTTCAGCCCTGGTACCGTATTCTTTTTGCCCCACAGGACGGATACTAATATTAGCATCACACCTTAAGCTACCTTCTTCAAGGTTGCCATCACAAACACCAAGATATCTGACAATCTCGCGCAACGCTTCCATGTATGCACGCGCTTCCTCAGCTGATGAAATATCAGGCTCGCTCACTATCTCCATAAGAGGTATACCTGTTCTATTATAATCTACCAAGCTATAACTGGAACCTGCCAACCCGGCAGCACCGGCATGTACTAATTTACCGGCATCTTCTTCCATATGAATTCTGTTAATTCTTATTTTCTTCTCCCCAATTTGAAGCCGACCGTCTTTGCAAATCGGCATGTCATATTGAGATATTTGGTAATTCTTTGGTAAATCCGGGTAAAAATACTGCTTCCTATCAAATTTAGAATACTCCGCAATTTCACAGTTCAGAGCCAAGCCTGTTAATACTGACATTCTTAATACTTCTTTATTCAATACAGGCAATACACCGGGGTATCCCAAACATACAGGACAAACCTGCGAGTTATGCTCTTTACCGAACTCTGTTGTACTCCCGCAAAATATTTTTGTTTTGGTCTTCATCTGGGCATGAACTTCCAAACCTATTACTACTTCATATTTTGTTTCTACTGCTTCCATTTTTAATATACCTACTTATTTATATTTATAAACTTATTTATTTTTTATCTTTATACTACTCATCAATTAAATTTCAGATTACTCTTTTGAATGAGTTTATAAAAAGTAAAATTGACCATTTCACTTTTTAACACTCCCGCTTCGCAATT
>JANQLL010000215.1 GCA_028280605.1 Candidatus Gastranaerophilales bacterium | reverse complement strand
TGCGAAGCGGGAGTGTTAAAAAGTGAAATGGTCAATTTTACTTTTTATAAACTCATTCAAAAGAGTAATCTGAAATTTAATTGATGAGCAGTATATATACTTACATAAAAAAATACCCGCCTGTTGCGGGTAATTGAGGATAGAATTTAAATTACGGAGTTTATAGAGGAGTTTTACATTTTCTACAAAACTCCTGACAGATCTTAATTGCCTACATGTTACATAATATTAAGAAAAATTTTCAAATTATACCAAATAGCCCTTTTCAAATACGTAAAAATAGTGAAAAATATCATTAAGTAGAAGAAAAAATAAGAAGGAAGAGATTCGTGTTAAAACTAAGTTCGTTTAAAAACAAATACTCAAGACTTATTGCTATGTCCGTTTTAGCATCATTTTTAGGCATACAAACATGCGCAATATCTCAAGTGCTGCCGGAACACGAATACAAAATATTACCTCCGGTAGTAGATCAGCAAAGCCAGCCCCCTCAAATGTTTAACAATATTCAACCACAACAGGATAGTGGCTATCAACCGCTTAATAATTATCAAATGAATTCGCCATTACAGGGTAGAGTTGCAACAATACCTCTTGGAACAACATTCCAAGCAGTGACCAGCAATGCGATAAATTCTTATACAAGTAAAGTCGGAGAAAAAATAATCGCCAAAATAGCCGAGCCTATAGCAGTTAACGGACAAATTATAATACCTCCGGGCAGCGAAATAATCGGACAAATTACATATATAGAAAACTCCGGCAGAGTAGGTAAAAATGGTGTTATGGAAGTAAAATTTACAAGTGTTGAACTACCTTATAGCCATAGAATACCGGTAATGGGCAAAATATTAACCGTTGACAATACAGGAATATTAAAAGGGGGTTCCATAAAAAAACAACTTGTAACAACTGTTAGCACAGGTGCAGTAACTACAGCAAGCGGAACACTTGCCGGACTGGGAATAGGTAGTGTTATTGGGGGTGCAGCAGGTGCAGGCGCAGCCGTAGGAACTGCAATTGGAGGAGTTCTTGGTATTGCATTTATGTTTGCCAGAAAAGGTAAAGAAGTTATAATCCCCAGAGGTACTAAATTAAATGTTATCCTTGAACAACCTGTAACAGTAGGTAAATAAAATTTATAATAAAAAATAAAACTAGAGGTAATTATACTTATGAGCAGTAGAAATATCTCTAGTTTTTTATATCTTAATTTATCTAAAAAGAACCCTTTATAAATTTAATTGTTTGAGCTTATAATATATTAAAGATACTTAGTTAATCATTTAGATGCGTTTAATAAAAAAAAGGGGAATGATTAAAAATTATGAGAAAAATTATTATAAATGACAACGATATGCTAACAAGTACAGTTAATGGCAGCTTGGGATCAATTATCGAACAAACTGCTTGCCCAACAGAAAATTGTAGCGGACAAGTAATATTTAGTTTAGAGCACAGGATTTCCGGTGCAGTTGCTCTATGTAACAAATGCCATAAAGGTGTATTTGTAAAACAGATAAATCTATAAAAGACTTATCTGTTTTATTTAAGTAAATTTATTATGTTTATACTAGTCAAGTTATTTAACTTGTCTAGTATTTTTTATTAAGACTAAATTTTAACAACTTCTTTGCCTACAACTGGAGCTATAACACCTAAATCAGAAACTAAAGACGCAAATTGATCCGGATATAATGATTGAGGTCCGTCACAAACAGCTTTGTCAGGACAATGATGTACTTCTATCATTACACCATCAGCACCGGCAGCTACAGAAGCTCTTGCCATAGGTGCAACTTTATTTCTAATGCCGGTTGCATGGCTAGGATCTACGATAATCGGCAGATGGCTTAATTTTTTAACAACAGGTATAGCAGAAAGATCAAGAGTATTTCTTGTAGCGGTTTCATATGTTCTAATGCCTCTTTCGCAAAGAATAACATTTCTGTTTCCACCAGACATTATATACTCAGCAGACATCAACCACTCTTCTATAGTAGCTGATAAGCCTCTTTTTAAAATAACCGGCTTATCTATTGTTCCTAATTCTCTTACAAGATTAAAGTTCTGCATATTTCTTGCACCAACTTGCAAGATGTCAGCATACTTTAAGAATAATGAAAGCTGAGAAATTTCCATAATCTCTGATGCTACTAACATGTCAAATTCATCAGCAACTCTTCTGAGTATTTGCAAACCTTCTTCTCCAAGCCCCTGAAAACTATAAGGAGAAGTTCTTGGTTTAAACGCACCACCCCTTAATATAATAGGTACACCTATTTGCTTTAATGCAGCAGCAGTGTCCCTCATTTGCTCATAGGACTCTACTGTACAAGGTCCGGCTATTAAGCATAAACTTTTGCCGCCAATAACCTCTTTACCTTTAACAGTAACTACTGAATCTTCTGATCTGAAGGTTCTGCTTACAAGTTTATAACTGGAGCTAATTTTTATCACTTCCTGAACGCCGTCTAATATCTCCAGATTTCTTTTATCCATTGATTTTCCACCAACAGCGCCTATTACAGTGTTTATTTCACCTTCAGAAACATGTGCTCTAAAGCCATTATTTTCTATGTAATTAATAACAGTTTTAACTTCATCCTCTGAAGCATTTTGCTTCATTACAACTAGCATCTATTTATCACTCCATTATTATTATACAGCTCATTAATTAAATTTCAGATTACTCTTTTCAGAGAATAGTCTAATTTATTAAATTTAACACGATTGAATAATCTGAAAAGTATTTTCGAG
>JANQLL010000195.1 GCA_028280605.1 Candidatus Gastranaerophilales bacterium | reverse complement strand
ACTAAAATACTTTTCAGATTATTAAATCAAGTTAGAGTTAATAAAATAAACTATTCTCTGAAAAGAGTAATCTAAAATTTAATTGATGAGGAGTATAATGATTATAAAATGGTATATCAGAGCTTATAGTGTTTATAAAAAAAGTGTTAACTAACATCCAAAAAGTAAAGAAGAAATATTAATAAAAGATTATGAATAACGATGACGTCTTTGTCTATTTCCTAAATAATGTAATGTACATAAATGTCACTAATTTATGCACTAATGAATGTGTATTTTGTATAAGAAATTTGAGTGACACAGTATCTGGCAAAAATTTATGGCTAAATAACAAAACAGTTACTGCCGAAGAAGTTATTGAAGCAATTAAAAATGGCAAGCCAGAAATTAGAAAAGAAATTGTTTTTTGTGGCTATGGTGAACCTCTAATTAAAAAAGAATTAGTTAAAGAAATAGCAAAGTTTATAAAAGAAAATTATCCAGACAAGCCTGTACGTATTAATACAAACGGACAGGCTAATTTAATTCATAAAAAAAATATTGTTCCTGAATTGATCGGTCTAATAGATGGGATTTCGGTCAGCTTAAACGCTGACACGCCTGATCTATATCAAGAGTTAACAAAAAGTAAGTTTGATAAAGATCTTGCATTTAATGCTGTAAAAGAATTTATCAAAGAATGTAGTATTCATGGAATTAAAGTGGATGCATCAATTGTTGTTGGCTTTGAAAACTACAACGTAGATGTAGACAAATGCGAAAAACTGGCTAAAAGTTTAGGTGCCCAGTTAAAGGTTAGAGAGTGGTTAGAATCTGGTTATGAATAAAATCAATCAGATTCTACCTTAAAACCTGCTAATTGTTTTTTATAAATTGTTATTATATACAAGAAATTCAGAAGAAAAGGAAAAGAAAAAAATGAGCAAAGAACTTGACGCAATTATGCGACCAAAATCAATTGCTATTGTTGGAGCTACTGAAAGAGAAGGATCTGTAGGGAAAGAAATAACACAAAAACTTATTAAATATGGTTTTAAAGGTGACTTATATCCAGTAAATCCAAAATCTGAAACAATTTTTTCAAATAAAGCATATAAAAGCATATTAGATATACCCAGCAATGTAGATCTTGCTGTTATTGTTATTCCAAGCAAACTTGTGCCTAAAGTAATTGATCAATGTGGAGAAAAGGGAATTAAAGGTGTTATTATTATTACAGCAGGATTTAAAGAAGCTGGTAAAGATGGTGCTATATTAGAAGATGAAATAGTTGCTAAACTTAAAAAATATGAAATTAGAGCTGTTGGACCAAACTGCCTGGGTGTTTTAAACTCTGAAGAAGATATTAAAATGAATGCTACATTTGCAGAAGCCATTCCTATGACAGGCAGAACAGCATTTGTTTCTCAATCCGGTGCGTTAGGTGCAGGCTTCTTAAATATATCTAAAGATGTAAATGTTGGAATCAGTAACTTTGTTTCAATTGGCAACAAAGCTGATATTAATGGTGAAGTTTTATTAGATTATTGGGAAGACGACAAGAATGTTAATTTAATTTTGTTGTACCTTGAATCCATTTTAAATCCTCAGAACTTTAGAAACTTATCCAGCAGAATTTCTAAGAAAAAACCAATTATTGCTGTCAAATCAGGCAGATCAAGCGCTGGAGCAAAAGCTGCATCTTCTCATACAGGTTCATTAGCTGGTGCAGATTTAGCTGCTGATGCTTTATTAAAGCAAAGTGGTGTAATTAGAGCTAACTCTATGTTAGAAATGTTCCAAATGGCGCAAGCTTTTTCTAATTGTTCCGTACCAAGAGGCAACAGAGTTGCTATTATGACAAACGCTGGTGGTCCTGGAATTATGGCTACTGATGCTCTTTGCGAACATGGTTTAGAAATTGCTGATATACAAAAAGAAACAAAATATTACTTAACAAGTTTCTTACCAGAAGCTGCAAGTGTTAATAACCCTATTGACATGATTGCAAGCGCACCTGTAGAACACTATAAAAAAACATTAAAATCTTTAATTTCTGATGAAAATGTTGATATTATAATATCTATATACCTGCCATTAATGGGATTAAAACCTATAGATGTTGCTAAAGCAATAATGGAAATTAAAGAAGAAAATCCAGAAAAACCTATTTTAGGTGTATTTATGGCGGAAAAAGAATTTTTTGCTGAATTAACACATGTTGATACAAACTTACCATTCTATCAATATCCTGAAGAAGCAGCTTTTGCTATTTCTAAATTAGATTATTACCGCAAATGGTTAGCAAAACCCGAAGGTACAAAACCTAATTTTAAAGTTGATGAAGAAAAAGCTAAAAGTATTATAAAAAATGCTGTAAAAAAAGGTCGTGATCAACTTACGACATTAGAATCTATTGATGTACTTGATGCTTACGGAGTTAGAACATGTAAATATGCTTTTGCGAACGGTGTTGATGAAGCTGTTAAAAAGGCTAACAAGATTGGCTACCCTGTTGTAATGAAAATTACATCAACTAAGATTTCTCATAAAACGGAAGTGGGTGGTGTAATAGTTGGCATTAACAGCGAAACAGAGTTAAAAGAAGAATATAAAGGTTTAATTGAAAGATTAAAAGAACGTAACCTCAAAGATGCTCTTGATGGTGTTATTATTCAAGAAATGGTTAAAGGCTCAAGAGAAATGGTTTGTGGTATAGCTACAGACCCTCAATACGGACCAATGATGATGTTCGGATTAGGTGGCATTTACATTGAAACAATTAAAGATGTAACCTTTAAAATTAATCCATTAACAGATGTTGATGCTAAAGAAATGATTGAATCAGTAAAAGCTTACGAAATATTAAAAGGTGCAAGAGGTACAAAACCTGCACAAATGGATCAAATCCAGGAAATAATCTTAAGACTTTCTCAGTTAGTAAGTACTTTTAGCTTTATTGATGAATTAGATATTAATCCATTAAAAATATCTGAAAAAACCGGTGAAGGTATTGCTGTTGACGGTCGTATTCAGGTAAGAATGAAAGAAGCTAAAAAAGCTCTTGGCATAGGATCTTGCGGCTGCGGTTGTAAATGTTCTAAATAATAGTTCAAAAAATAAATTTAAAATATATAACAAAAGACTGTTTTTTGATCTGTAACCCTATTACTGGACAAGTAAAAAAGTCTGCAAGTAATAGGGTTATTTCATGCGTATAATTAAACAAAGGAGGAAAAATGAAACGCAA
>JANQLL010000192.1 GCA_028280605.1 Candidatus Gastranaerophilales bacterium | reverse complement strand
GAGCTGATTGTAAGCTCTTTGTTGTTTATTCTTAATAGTTTTTCAAAAATTTTTCTTTCCTCCTCTCTAAATCCAAACGACAGGCAATAAGCTTGTGTCCGACTCACTGCCTGATGTTTGTATTTAAGTTAACTTTGATGATGGTGTAGAAATTAGAGTTAAGGTTTCCTTTCTATTTGTTGTAAATCGTTATAAAAAAAAAGAGGGTGCGGGGTAGTGTATATGTCGATAAGGACGCACCCTCAGAGAGTTAAGATACTATTTCGTAAGTCTTTCTGAATATCTCATCCTTGCAAGGATAGATTTCACCGTTGACTCCTTTGATTATCCAGTCGGTTACCTTGGCTTTCATATATCCTTCCAAGGTTGCTATCCCTAAAGTATTACCACTTATCCCTAACTGGATTTTTCTTCCGTCAATTTCTGTTCCAGCTAATTCATTGATGTTTTCCGCTGTTACTTGCACCGCCTCAACTTCGACGGGCTTCTTTCTAACCTTTGTAAACATTGCGTTCCTTTCTATATTTTCTTTAGCCCACTGGGGTCAAAATTGTATATTACAAAATACACAAGGCATTCAGGGCATTCTATCTGTAAGTTGTCACCATCAAATTTAAATTTTAAGTGGACATCCTCGGCGCCGCAGTCCCCGCAATATGCCTCAGTGTATTCATCATTGAGCAAATCAAGTATTGCTTGTAGTTTTTCTTCACGCGGTTTCATCACTTTCTCCTTTCAAACCCTCAAGCCTGCCCACCGTTTTATTATTAGATGAGCAGATGTGAGAATTCATAAGTACTAGCAACGAGCGGAACTAAAGGACTTCTTTCCAGGGCTTTCTTTTAGGCATAAAATACCATCCACCTCTATGACGTCAGTAATATCGTATAAAAAAAGACTGCTTTCTGTTTTTCTCGCTATGTAAACGTTATCTTGACTTCTTTCTTGCAGTCTTTTTATTAATACTTCTCTTATCATTTTTCCTTCTTTCTAACTAAATTAAATACTACAGGATTTATAAACCCTTAACGCTGCCTACCGTTTGATAAGCAGACTTAAAAGTTTATTTTATTTGCGTCAAGGTTTTTGAGCCTATCACAACAGTTTTTGCATCTAATGGAACAAGCCCATTCCATTTTTTGATAATGTCAACCTGTAGCACATCAGGATTTTTCTTGATGGCATTACCTTTGATCCTCATAGCCTCAGCTATACCCTTTGCTTCGGTAACTTCAATTTGCTGTTGTATTCTTGCCTTTTCCAGTTTGTATTTTTGCTCTTGAGCTTCTTGTTGCTGGATTTGCTTTTTCTCAATGGCTTTCATTAATTGGCGGGATAAGGAAAAATTAGTAATTGCAATATCCTTAACCTTTACAATCTTTCCAACCCTTTCTTTTACCAGCTTGATTATTTCTGTTTTAACCTGCTCACGGTTTTGAGCAAGATAATACGCTGTATTTTTTGCCAGTATAGTTTTTACTGCCTCTTCTATTTTAGGCTTTAAAAAGCTATCAAAGAGTTTACCTTGATAGCTAATGTATAGGTCCACAACATCCTCTTCCGGCAAAGAGTATACAAAGTTATAGCCTATAGTCATCTGCTGCAAATCTTTTGTTGTGGAGGATAGTGAACCTGACTCAGATTGATTTTTTATACTTATTTGATCAATCCATTCAACAATAGGCATTCTAAAGTTTAAGCCGGGACCCAGTACCTTTTCCGATACATTTCCAAAGCTTTTTTTGACTCCTACATTACCTGATTCAATCACAACAAAGGGGTTCAGCGCCAGGAATAAAATAAAGCCTATAATTCCTACAACAATAAGTGCTACAAACCCGTTACCTTTTCTTTTTTTTCTAAACATCTTTTCCTTCTTTCTATTATCTATAACCGGGGCCTTAAACCCTTAACCCTAGCCAACAATCTAGCTGACCAGAGTTAAAAGTTTATGTACAACCTTTTGTTTTTACCGCCCTGCATTCGATTACGCCTGCTATCTGCAAGACACATTCGCTCACATACACAACGCAATGGCGGCAGCAGTCGGGAGTAATTTACGGGGTATCACGCCACACCCACGGGTTTTTGACTCTTTTCCCTGAGCTGGTATTTGGTTGTACGAATCCCTCCCTTGTTTACACAAGGGCTACTTGAATATTAAATTTTAAAGTTTTTCATGTTAATCTTGTGCTTAATTACAGATAAATTCTCATATTAAGGAGATTAATTATGCACAGGACTAAAGTAGATTCCAGTAATTTAGACTCTGTCGGTTATGATTCCGACAATGATATCCTTGAAATTCAATTTAAATCAAGTGGTATTTACCATTTCTTCGGTGTTCCTTTTCAAAGATATCAAGAGCTAATGTCAGCAAGCTCTCACGGTAGATATTTTAATCAACATATTAAAAATAAATACCGTTACAAAAGACTTTAATCTGTATTTACAATTAATATTGCCGGTCCGACATCTTTAATGACCTTGTCTTCAGTGCAAACTCCATAAGTTTGATAAGGTGCAACTTTTATGCTGCTTATTCCTTCTCTTTTTAAAAGCTCATCAGTAAGCTTGTTAGTTGGGACTTCCGATAAATTAACCATTTTTTCACCTCCTGTCTATAAATTTTTTGTATCTAAGTGTTAAATATTTTATTTACTTTCAACATGACAATACCCATGTGTGGTAAGGTTTTTCATGTTTTATTAATCATTAAAGGAGTGTTAACATGGTTTCAGAAGCAAATAACTATCAAACAGTTAGTAAATTTGAAAGTTTAAAGAAAATAATTGAATCTATTCAGGAAAGAAGCTCTGGCAAGAACAAAAAACAAGTATCCTTAAAAGTGCTAGGATTTGAAGATGTTCAAGGATTTAACAAAGGATTTTTATCTGTCACCCCAAACTTTGAGAAATCTAATGATGATTTCCTTTATGTAGAACTTTGTCCTGCCGAGCATAATCATTTATTCTCTTCTTATGGGATGCATATAGCCATCGACTCAATTGTTTCTATACTGGATTAAACTTTACAGGTAATCCATAAGACAAACTACATTCAAGTGTTACTTTCATAAACTTGTTACTTCCTATTGAAGATTCAAAATTGCTTGGCAATTTGTCATAATTATTTTTATCATCGATAGAGACAGGCAAGCCGTGAAGGTCATTTAAGTATGCCTTTAGGTTATTGCGTAAATAATTAACTCTGGACTCAAATGCCTCCATTGAATCTTTTATCATTTTGTCTCTGGCTTGCAAAAGCTGTTCTTGCGTTTCTTGGTCTGATTCATTGAATACTTCTTCGGGATTTGAAACAAGTTTACGCACCGTCTTTTCTGTCATTTCTTTTCTCCTAAATTGCTGACTACGGGTATACAAACCCTTAGCCCTGCTCACCAATCGATGAACAGAGTTAAAAGTTTACTATCTTCCAAAATGAGCGCAACTTCCTTTTTTATTTTGCTTTGCTTTTTGAGGCTTTGACTTTTTCTTTAAATCCTCAACTATTGCTTCTGCATCAAGCCCAGGATTAGCCTCATTGTATATTTCTGGCTTTAAGTGCATTATGCAAATACAGTAAGTGCTTTTAAACCAGTCACCAAATAATTTAGAATTCAAAACTTGATTGTAATCATCCACGTTTTGCGTTAACTCAGTGGCTAATCGTGGACTTAAATTCTTTGTAATTATCATTATTACCCCCATAAACGTTCAAACCTGCCTAACATGCTAGGATGATAAGCAGAGTTGAAGGTTTATTATTTTTTTTATCTTTCTAAAGCAAGCCTCTATATGTTTTTAATTCTTCCCAAATTTCAGGATGAATAATAGCTTCCAGTCTATCATTTGCGGGTTGCCAGGCAGCTATTATTCCTTTTTGTGTAAGTGATATTAAAAGATCATCCTCAAATTTATCCATAATCAAAAGATTCTCATTTCTTTGTAGTGCATTTCTCATTAAATTCTTTTCTTTTGCCGGAAGTGATTGGTAAAAATTTAAGCTTTGTTTAAAATTTTTTAAATATTTGTTTCGTTGCTTAATTCTGCTCAAAATTAAATCTATCAAGCCATTTAAAACGTTCATAGAAAAAATAATCATTAAAACAAACAAAAAAGCCCTTAAACTTGTCATATAGAAGTTATTTTCTATAGTAATAAAATTTACTATGTCATCATAATGAATAAAAAACAAAGCTATTGCTACAATAAACAACATTGATTTTACCTTATTTACTTTAAATAATAATTCAAGCTTGTTTAATATTGTCGCTGGTGTTACCATACTAATATCCTTCCGTTATCTGTCTTGAATTAATCAGTTTCAGATATCATTTCCTCTAGCACTTCTTTGGCTAGAGGTTCAACGCCAATAAAATATTCACCAGGACTAAAACTAAACATATCCTCTCTATTATAACCTTTGTACGTTATAAAGCCTTGCTGTTGTAAATTATTTAAGGCAAGACTATAGCACTCATCGATCAAAAGATTTCTAAAACCATTTTTAATTATTTTTGATAAGACCTCCCTCTCCTCTCTTGAGTGAGATTCCATATAGCCTCTTAATTGCTCCTTTTTTTTCTTGCGCCTTGACCTCTTATCCCAAGAATCAAAAGGCTTTTGAAGAAAAAAACTTAAAACAAATAAAGGCAATAGCATCCAAAAATTTAATTTGCTATCCAAATATACAATAAAGGGCACTTGCTCAAATAATGCAAAATAATAAGCTAATACCAGTAATAAAAAAATAATCATAATACTCCAATGAATGTCTTTTTTTGGTATAATAGACTCAATAATAGGTATAATTATTTCCGATATTTTCATAAAAAATCCTTCTGTTGTTTGTTTCCGCAAAAACATGATAACAGAAGGATTTTTGTTTACAAACTTTCAACCCTAGCCAACAATCTAGCTGACCAGAGTTAAAAGTTTTATATTAAAATTGTTAAATTATTTCTTTTTACCACGTCATCCTACAGCCAAGCCAGAAGCCTTCAAGGGCGGTCACCAGACTATCAACAAGCGACGATTAACATCTTAAAGTGTGTTTAAACCTACTAGGCTTACTTTTTCAGAGTGTGGGGTATTTATAAGCTGTGCTTGCTGCCTTGTACAAATATCATACGGTTTAAGCAGTACGCTCACACTTACTCTCGTTCAGCTGTTCAGCGGGTAACTTTTCTCTATTCAATTATCGAGGTACAAAAAAGGTTGTAAAAATCCCTCCCTGCCAATGCAGAGATAAAGGGAATGTTTAATTGTTAAGTTTTGTTATTTGTTTAAATTAATTTTTACGAAATTTTCAAGTAAGCCCTAATTGCTGACCTATAAAATTTAGCTAGCGAAATATCTTCTTTTTCGCAGTAGTCTAAAGCTTTTAGATGCAATGATTCAGGGCATCTAAAGTTAGCTTGTACACTTTTTGCTTCTGTTTTTCTTGCTTTTCTTATTTTTTTCATTTTTATGTTATTCTTCTTGTATTACTTTTAATTACGAAAGAAAGGTCTATTTTATGTTTAAAGCTGAAGATTTATCCAAATACAACACTGTCATTGTTACTCTCAATGATGATAATTTTTCTGAAAAAAGCGTACACGGTAAAATTGAAAGTATCGAATATCAAGAAATTACCGGAACTGACAAACTTGTTTATGATTTTTTAGTAATAAAAACCGATAAAGCGTATGCAAAGTTCCTTAATGACAAAGTTGTAGGGGTGAGACTCTCCTAGTCCTATACCTCTATAACAACAGTAGCATCTCCAGCCTTACCCTCAAAGCGAGCCTTAACTTCTTTACCTAAATCAGCTTGAACCTTTTGAATTGACAAAATAAAATAAATCAATTCAGCCTTCAAATTTTTAGGTAATTCATTTTGATTTTCGTTTTTGCTCATCTTTTTCAACTTTCTTTTTAATTTTATCTAACAATCTTTTTGTGTTATTCTTTTTATGATAGTGTTACTTTTGATTACAATTTTATAATACAGTCGATTGACTGCAAAGTCAACCCTGATTGACTTCTTTTATTTTTAAACATAAAGGTGTTTAAGTATTTAAAATGAAAAACTTTTCTGATAGATTAAATTTTATATTAAAAAATAAAGGTCTAAAAAATGCTGATCTAGCTCGTTTGACTGGAATTTTTTCAGGAACAATAAGCAAAATATTAAGAAATGAAAGAAAGCCTGGCATAGAAACCATTGAAAAAATAGTAGATGCGCTTGAACTTAAGCCCGCGGAAACTCAGTGGTTAATCAAAGGCAAAAATTTAAGCGATCTTGAGGCTCTTACCCTTATTGAGGAGGCTAAAGAAAAAGATCCTGAAACTAAAAAATTTCTTGAAACTTTTGATAAAGCACTGGGTGGAAATCAAGAAGCAATTGATACTTTTAAATTTATGGTTAATTCACTTGAGAAAAAGTGGAAAAAGTAATGGAAATATTATTTTTATTACTTTTTGTGGTATCGCCTTTTATAATAATGTATTCTATCAGTAATGATAAAAGACGAGAATATAGCTCTTACAACATTTTGAACAAAAAGGCAGCTTGTAATAAAAATAAAAGCAATGAGGATAATTCAGTTTCTTTTAATGTTTCAATCAGTACTTACCGCACTGACAATTCAAAAGAAGTAAATGACTTTTGGGATGATCTTAAGCGTCAAAAAAGAGCCATAACGAGTAATTTTAAAATTATTGAAAACAAAGGAAACGAATTTACAATACAATCTGGTGAAAAAATTTACGCTACTTCAGATAAAAGCTGCTCTTGCCCTGACTACCAAGATAGAAGGAAAACATGTAAGCATATGTATTTTGTTTTACATCTTCTGAAAAAGTTTAATTTATTTTGGGGACTTCCTTGGAATAGCTCAAATGAACAAATAGTAAATGCAATGGAAAGCCCTTCATATGAAAAACTTAAGAGAGGGCTTAATAAAAAAAATATTGTAGATCAATTAAATCAACAAGGTGTATTAGGTCAATATATAAACATAGTAAATATCTCCGTTAAGTTTGGAAATATACTTAAAGAATTTTTATTTTATGAACCCATAAATGCAAAGGAAAGACTGGCAAAAATAGATATTGAAGTAAATGAAAAAACTCATAAAAATCAAATATTAAATTTATTAATATCCAATTTTCCAGAATTTGTTAACAGCCTAAAAGAAAACTATTACATTATAGATTATATAATTTTAAGCGATGAAGCCGAAAGTTATCTATATAGAAAATTTTTTACTCAAAAAATGCATAGCAATATGAACATCACATTAAGGCAGCAATACGATTCAATGCTAAATGAGCGCTTTCCGTCCCATCCTTCAAGCAAATCATGATTATCAACTGTGTTGTTTCTTTGTCCAGCTTGATGTATTCTTCTTCCATCTCTGACCTAACCTCTTGACCGTTAACGCTGTAAACTTCACCTTTCATAGTTATATATCTCCCACAATTAATTAACTACTCTTAAATATTGCACCACATGCCGCGCACAAGGCACGGTAAATTAATTTTTTCTTTTTATTTTCTGATACTAATTTCCATTCAACAAAGTATTAATAACAAAAATTACTTAAGTAAATTAAATTGATTCATCAATACTTTGTTGATGACAGAAAGCTTTTTGG
>JANQLL010000135.1 GCA_028280605.1 Candidatus Gastranaerophilales bacterium | reverse complement strand
TGTCAACCATGTTTTTTAAACTTTTTTTGAAAATTTTTCTGCCTTACCTATAGACCACAGCTATATCTGTTTTGTTGCCGATATTATTTTTATGCTTTTAAAGACTAAAAAAAAGAAATTAGAAAAAAAACATACTGTTTTGCTTTGCAATTTCATTCAACCGGCAAACTGCCCTAATTATGTACTTGCCATAGTATTGACGTTACAACAATAAAAAAAAGAAAAAAAAATGCCGCTTATGGCGGCTACTAGACTTGGGGAGGAGGTTGGGTATATCAGACCTTTCGGTCTTCATACTATATTTATCGTACCAATTTGCCCAATCTTTAGTCTTTATGTATTATTTTTTATATTTCTTAACAATCTTCTGTAAATTATTTTCATACGAGGCTCGTTAACTGGGATTTAGGCTACTATTCAGAATGAATATATTTGAATTTAATCTCATTCATTAAGCCGATAAATCATTTTAGATTTTGTATATTTTATTTTTCTTTATATAATATATTTTGTTAATAAATTTATTTTTGTCATAAATAATAGCGGGTAAAATGAAAAAAGAAATCAAAAAAATACTAATAATAAGATTCGGAGCCATTGGAGATGTTGTCCATACAACAGCTTTATTTAGGGCTATAAAAAAACTCAATCCGAGTGTTGAAATACATTATGTGACATTTTACTTATCATCAACTATGATTCAAAATGATCCAGACTTAAAAAAGTTATGGCTAATTCAAAATAAAAAATATAACACACTTTGGAAGCTGGCAAAAGAATTAAAAAAAGAAAAATTTGATTTATGTATAAACTTACAAAACTCTAACAGAGCTAAATTTTTGAGCTTTTTTACCGGTGCTAAAAAAAATGTTTCTTACAAAAAAACATTCAAGCTGCACGCTGTAGAAAATTTTTGGAAAACAGCAAAACCTGTATTTAAAGATCTTGAACTTCCAGAGGCTCTTCAAATATATTTACCGGAAGAATTTAAACAAAATGCAATAAAACATATTAATACAAGCTCCAAAATAATCGGATTCAATATAAGCTTAAGTTCAGTAAGGCAAGGGCGCAAATGGAAAGATGCATACTGGATAGAGCTAGCAGAAAAACTTATTAAACTTGATGACAATATAGAAATAATTCTTGTAGGAATAAAAGATGATTTAGAATTGGCTAATAAGATATCAGATCTATCTGATAAAGTTAAATCATTTTGCGGCAAGCTCAGCCTTTCAGAAAGCGCGGCACTAATGAGTCACTGCAATCTTCTTATATCCAGCGACACAGGACCATTACATATAGCAACTGCTCTTAATGTAAAAACCATTGGTCTTTATGGAGCTGCTCCTGTATCAAGAACTGGTCCTTATGGTCCACTTGCTAATGTTTTATTCTCAAAAGACAGAGAATGCATTCCTTGCAACAGAAGAAAATGCAATATTATAGAAACAAGCGATTCTAGTTTTCCTTGCATGAATGATATTACACCTGACATGGTGCTAGATTGTATAAAAGAAAACAATTTAATCTAAAAAAATTATACTTCTACAAGATTTTTTTCTTCTGTACAAAATAACTTTTTAATTTCTTCTATATCTTTTAACATTAACTTATTTCTAAAATCATTTGATTCTTTTAGTGAGGCTAAATAATCTTCATATTCTTTCATTGAAACAATTTTACCAAGGTTAGAACTGCCCAAAAATTCAAACTTTATACTTGAAGATTTATTTTCTTTTAGATTAACGATACCTACTTTTTCTAAAAGCTGTATACATAACATTAAGGTCTTTTCTGAAATAAATAGCTTTTCAGCTAAAATACTCAAACTAACTTCGCCAGACTTATGAGTATATGCATACTTCAACATGCCTGATAATAATTTTATTACCTCAGACGGATCTTGCTCTTGGTTGCTTTTTCCTACAAAATGAATAACTTTTGGATTTATATCTGCTAATATATTATCAAAGACCAACTTATCAGGAGGCAAATCAAATATAACAAGCTGATTTGTTTTTTTACAAATGGTTCGTGTTACTAATTTTTGGTTTAAATAATCTTTTGTTTTTAATTCTTTTACGGAATTTGAATCTTCCACATACATAACAATATCATTACTTGCCTTTAGGCAATCAACAAGCATTTGTTTATCAGTAATATTGTTTCTATAATCAACCCATTGAACTGAGGAAGTGCTATCTGTATCGGAATCTGATTGATTTTCACTCTTTTTTATATCTTTTATTACAAGTTGAACCCTTGTCCTACCACCAAAAGTATTCAATTCAGGAATAAATGCCACATCTACTTTTGTTGACGGTTTTATATCAATAGATCCTCTTTGCCACCAAATAGCTTCTATTACATTATTATTTTCTTCTAAAAATAACCTTAAATGATTATTAGCTGCACCTATTGTTTTATATTGTTTTAGGGTTAAATTTGAAATACTAAACACCGGTTGCGGGTTGCCCTCTCCGTAAGGCGCCAATTTTCTCAAAGATTCAATAAATTCTACTGTTAAATCTGATAACTCTATATTTTTTTCTATTTTTATTGTTCTTTTAAGGTTTTCCTGTTTTAGATCCTTATTAATTGTATTATTTAAATTATCTTTTAATTTATCAAAACTAACTTTATTTAAATCAAAAGAAAAGCCGGCAGCCAAAGCATGACCACCAAATCTTGTAAAAAAGTCAGAATGAAAGGTTAAAGTATCATGAAGATTTAGACCATCTATGCTTCTTGCCGAACATCTTCCTTCATTATTATCTTCATCTATACAAACCAAAAAAGTTGGTCTGTAATACTTTTCAACAAGTTTAGAAGCTACTATACCTATTATGCCGGGATGCCAGGATGAATCTGAAAGAATTATTGCTTTTTCTTTATCCAATAAATGTTCTGCCATTAACTTTTGGTCAGCTTCTAAAAATGTATCATGGCACATTTGCTGCCTGAGTCTGTTGTTATGGTTTAAAGTTTTTGATATTTCATCTATTTCTTGTTCGTCTTCGCTTACTAAAAGCTTAACCGCTAATTCTGCTGACTCTAACCTACCGATTGCATTAATCCTTGGTGCAATACCAAAGGCTATCATTTCCCCTGATACAACTTTATCATCCTTGTATCCTGCCAATTCAAACAATTTAGCAATAGCCGGCGGCTTTTTTTCTTGCATCAACTTTAAGCCTTTGGCAACAAGTATTCTGTTTTCTTCTATTAAAGGTACTAAATCAGCAATTGTACCAATTGTAACCAGATGAAATAATTCATCAGAATATTCTGTTTTATTATGATGTTCTAACAAACAATAGGCTAGCTTATAAGCTACGCCCACCCCTGCAAGATATTTGACTTCACTTTCTTCTTCTGTCATTTTAGGGTTAACAATTGCATAAGCTTCGGGTACAACTTCGTGTGGCTCGTGGTGATCGGTTATTATTATATCCGTACCAAGCCCTTTGGCTAATTTAACTTCCGGCACATTACTTATTCCGCAATCTACGGTGATAATCAGCTTTGCCTGCTTTGCGCTTATTAACTTACAAACAGACGCACTGTTTAAGCCATGCCCTTCATCGGCTCTGTCCGGTATATAAAAACTTACATTTACGCCTATATACTTTAAACATTTATATAATAATGATGTACTGGTTACACCGTCAGCATCAAAATCACCATAAATAACTACATGCTCTTGACTATCTATTGCTTCATTAATTCTTTCTACAGCTTTTTGCATATCGTTTATTACATTACCCGGGGTAAGTGGTAATGATTCTGAATTTAAAAAGTTTTTAGCTTTCTGTAGATTATCTATACCTCTATTTAAGAGCAATTCCGCTATTATCTTAGAACCTGCAAGCTCCAATAAATCTTGCGGCACTTGCCTTTCCTCTGAATAAATCCATTTATAAGCTAAATTCAAGATATATATCCTTTTTAAAAATTAACCCCTAATTAGATTCTACTATAAGCATGTTAATAGAATAATATATGCAACAAAATCTTTACTAAATATTTTATCTTTACAAGATTATAAAAAAATAAAAACATATATTCTAAATATTTACAAAATCAAGAGCGTGTTATTACTGGATAACACGCTCTTTTATTAAGAAATATTAAAAAATAATAAACAATTTGCCATAGTAAACAAAATAATGTAATAATATATTACGTTAATAGTCTAACCATTCCTTTCTTGACTGATGCGGCTACGGTCGCATTTATTTTTTGGAAATTTTTATTATATAGGTGCTACAAGCATAAAATGGATTTAATTCTTTATAAAAACACAAGAAGCCTTGATGTCAAGACTTCTTGTTATAAACTTAAACTTTAATTTTTTTACCTCACCTATTGTTTATATCAGCAACAACTCTGTCAATTACACTATGCTCTTTATTTGTATACTTTTTAAAAGGGAAGTCTGTAGTGTCTGAAAATCTCTCCATATGGAGTGCTGATTTTGTTCTATTTATATCATCATTTGTACAATTACTCAAGAAATGACTTAAACAGCCTTCAATGTTTCTACTGCCTTGTTTATAACATTCCCCAAATAATATAAGCTTTGCTCCTAATCTATCATTTTCATCTCGATCAATGTAATTATCAAAACCAGCTATTCTACCCCTTTGATTATCATCTAGCTCTATTCCATATTCTTTCGGTATCTCATCTATTAAGCCATATATTGTTGTTTCGAAAGGATGACCAGCTTCACCAGTTCCGTTGAAATATTCCTGTGCTTTGTCCAAAATAGGCTTGTTTAACATAGTGTTAGCACCGACAGCTTTTTCCAGAACAACTTCTCCAATTCCAAATGCAAACATTCCAATACCCATAATACGATGAGTTGTAGGATGGGAGGCTATTCCTGGCCTATTTCTTATAATATGTCGAAGTGATTCATCCATTCTAAATTCTTTATCCCAAGGTTTTCTTTTAAAGCCATTAAGAAGCCTTCCTTTTTGAACACTAGAGTCTTCACCGTCTGTCATTTTATCAAACTCTTTTAAACACTTGTTTAAAACTTTAATTTTTTCTTTTGTTTCTTTTGCTTCTGTTTCACCAGCTTCATTAAGACTATCTGCTAGCATATTTTTTTCTGCAACTATTGCATTTCTTAAAACTTTAGGGTTAGATTTGGCTTTTTTCAAGTCTTCAGGATTTTCACTCACTTCTTGTTTGAACTCTTTAATCCCCTCATCTTCTGGTTTACTAAATAATTTTTCCATAAATTCAGGATCTTCGAGTTTTTGCTCTATATTACTTTTAGTTTCTCCTTTAAAACTTATACCCGCAAATGCGATACTTTTTATTGCTGATGCCGCATTATTAGAAAAGTTATTGTTCACAAGCTGTTTTTGTTCATTAATGTTAATTTTTTGTTGTTTGGTCATTGTTTTTGCCGTATATAACGACGGACTCAGTGTACTTACTTGCACTTTTTCTCTCTCCTATCAAAAATAAGTTTATTATTAACAATAAAGTTAAAGATTATGAATTTGATTATTTGTTATTAATTTATAAATCTTTAACATTTTTTAACATATTTATACTTGTATAAAATAGTTAACTTAAATACTTTTTGGTTTTTATATTTTAGTGATAAAAATAATAAAAAAAGGTAAAATTATGACTCAAAAGGTTAGCTCTTTAGATAAGCTTTATAGATTAAACTTTAATCAATCAGGTCAAACGGAAAGACAAAAAGACAAAAGTCCAGATTTTTTAAATAAAACCAATCCAAAGGTTTTGGTTGTTGATTCTTTTGATTCTGATAGTATTGATATAAATGGAGATGGTGTAAATGATATAAATCACGGAAAGTTAGTAGCTAGAATCATAAAAAGTATGATACCTGGAGCTAAATTGGAGCATGAAAATATTGAAAAAAATGATTCAAATATCTATAAACGTATCGCTAATACATTAGATAGAATAGCATCTAAAGTTGACTGTAAGAAAGAAAATGTTAGCGCTGTAGTGATGTCATTGGGAACTAAAGAAGTTTATAAACTTGAGGATTATTGTAAGCCTGTTTTATTAATAGATCCTGATTATTTAAAAGCATTTAAGGCTAGGACTATTAGTATTCTTTCGAAAAAAAATGAAGGATTGAAAAAAGTATTTAACGGTATAAAAGCATTGGTTGATAAAAAAATACCTGTATACATAGCTGGAGGAAATTGCTCGTTTAATAACTTTAATCCATTTAACTGTGTAGAAGGTGTTATAAGTATTGGGGCAACTGATTCAAAAGGAAATATTGAATACTATAGTAATAAAAGTCCACTAATAAGTAAATATGAGCAAGGTTGCTTTAATGTAAAAACTACAGAAAAAGATGGAGAAATAGTAGGTTATGATGTACTAGGAAAAAAGAAGCCTGATATATCAACAAAAGAAGTAAGATTTTACCCTTTTTTAGTTAACACATTAAATAATCAAAAAGCAAATATGGTTGATAATATTGTAGAAACAGAAAACGATACATATGATATTTATAGCCTAAATGAAATTTTTAGAGGAATAAAAGCTTTTTATAATCACACTTACAAAAACGATAAAGCTCACTATAAAAAATTACCCAGAGAAAGATATGATTTAATAGAAGCAATGAAAATCAAGGGAAAATATTTATTGGTTAATCAAGAAAATTGCTTTATTCCAAGAGAAAATACAGTTATAGATGATGAAAAATTTACATTTGACCCTTTAAAAGTTATACCCCAAATTTTAGATTATGAAACGGGGTTATTAAAAGGAGAAATAGTAGACATTGACACAAATGGCATAGTAAAACAAAATCCTGATGGTACAGGTAGTGATTTTATTAGTTATATAAGTGGAGCTTCCTTTGCTACGCCTATTGCGCTATCTAATGACATTAAAAAATAAATCTTTTTCTTTAATTCCCTAAAATATTATCAACATAGCCGTCAAATTTTTCTACTCGAGTTAAAGCTTTTTCAATTGTTGGATTTACATAAGGTCCAAAAATTCCCGGATTAGGATTAGGGACATAACCTGTATAATGTGGCCCTGTTCCCATTTCAATAGAAGGATCCTTTTCATTTTTATTATCAATTACTTGATTTCGCTGCTCTGACTTTTTTTTTTAAGACCTAAACCTTGAAATCCAAAATCATTTCCAACTTTTTTAACGCCATCTACTGTATTTTGCAATGCTTGATTCACTACTACAGGACTTGTAACTGCTTGTTGAACTTGAGATTTTTGTTTTTCTTTTTCATATTTATGATGAGGCTTGCCAAATATTGCGTGAGATAATTTTTTGAAAGGCCAAGCCGCTAAAGATGATCCACCTAGAAGAATAGTTCCTCTTATTAAAATACCAGGAACTCTTTTAGCTAAGCCAACTTTAGTTCCTAATGGCCCCGGCATACCAAAGCCTACTATATGACCGACGCCTTTAGCTAATTTAGATGTAATGGAGTTAGGATTTTTTATATTTTTCAAGTTAGCAAGACCGTTTATGCCTTTTTCTAACAGAGGCCATGCTGCAAACATGCCAATCCAGTTACCCATCATATCTTCTGCAAAGGTAGCCATCTTTTCACCTTTAGGTGCTTCTACAGCTTCTTTTACACTATTACCTATCATCCAACCGTTAATGACGACCATTAACGCTCCAATAGCACCACCATTCTTTAAGAAGTTGCCAGTACCTATAACTTTATCAGATATAAATTTAGATAAGCGTGATTGTTTTGCCATTCCTTGCTTTGTTATGCCTGTAGCTATAGATACATTATTAACAGCTTCTCTAAGACCAAGTGTTTCTAACTTTTCTGGACCAAGTTTACTTAAAGTAGTTGCAACTTTTTTAGCTGTTTCTGTACTAGGAACAGAGCCTTTAGGTATATCTTTTAATATATTATTAAGCTCTGCAGCGGCAGTGGCATCTACTTTTTCAAGTTTACCTATCAAAGATTGATGAGATATTGCAGCTTCTCTTATACTTTCTATATCTTTATACTTAGGCTTATACTCAGACTTTTTAGTGGATCTAAGCTTTTCTAACAGTTTACTAAAGCGACCATATAGAGATTTATGTAATTTAGCCTCATTCGCTTCAACAATACCACGAATTGCTGCTCTATTTGTCTCATTATTAGGCTGAAGTACTAATTCGCCTAATTTTTTAGCGTCTTTTGGATTAATCTTTTTAAGAGCTTTTATTATATCTGTAGTGTCGCCATGTTGTAAAATAGTTTTATCTAAAAGCTCTTTAGCTGTATGATTAGCAGGAACTGCTGCATTAAACGTATTTGCTATCTTTGCATAGCTTTCTTTACCCATTAATGATTTATGAGTTTTAGATACTTTTGCACCTGCACTATCAATAATCCATTTACCCATTTTTTCTGATACAGGGTTTTTGACAATAAAGCTATTATCTAACCACCTAGAAAACTTCATTATAGGTGCGTTTTCATGACCGCTTTCAGAGCTTATTAGTTTTTGCAAACCATGACCTACACCCCAGGTAGCTAAAGTACCACCTGCAGTATATCCCAGGTTTGTCAACATACGCTTATTCTGTTCACTTTTTTTATCATCAGTTTTTTTCTGTTCAAAACTATCAGGAGCCTGCTCTTTATGCAAAGCAGGAATATAAGGAGTAGGTTCACCACTAAATCCAGCAGGAACAATATCTTGAGTTTGCCAAGCCTTTTGTATGTTGTTCTCGAAGTTAGTTCCCATTATATATTAGCTTCCTCTAGTTTTTTACCCAACATTTTTTTATAAATAAAAGTCTTAAAATCCTTCCTTTAATATAAAAAACAAAATAAGTAAAAAGTTGCTTTCATGTTGCGAAAAATTAATTAATGAACTTTTGTACACTTATTACGAATATGAGCAGTATAATTAATTTAATTATTAATGTATAAATTATACTATATTTGAATTGTTTTTTGGTCATCTAACAAGCTAAATTATCTCGAATGTAATAAAACTTAAAATAACAGCCTGGGGTTATAACCTCATTAATATCAAAATAAAACCGCTTCATCCCATTGTTTAGATATTTTACTCTGCTGATTTAACTTTACCAGCGGCTTACTTAATTGTTTATTATATTCACTTAGTATCTCTCCAGCTAGATCATGAGCTGATTTATACTCTTCCGGCTGAACATCCGGTGCGGGAAAAACAGGCGCATTCTGAACTTGAGGAGTATTAACTTGTTGATTATTGCCAAGCGCATCAAGTGTACTCGGAGACAGGTCAGCAAGAAGAAGCTCCTTAAATTGAGGGTTATTCATAACCTCTTGAACCTGCGCTTTATCCATACCAGGGAGCTTTGAAAGAATTTCATTTTGAACGTTAGTATCTTGCAATAGCTGATTTAACCCGGCTTGTTGAGCATTATTAACCTTGGGTACACCAGCTTGAGAATTTAATAAAACTTGCTGCGGATTTTTCTCTTGAGCTTTCTTTGCAGTGGCTTCTTGTTTTGCTTTCTTTTCTTTTTCTTCTTTATGGGTAGGCTTGCCAAATATCAAGTGAGACAATGCCTTAAATGGCTTAGATGCAATACTTGCCAGCACTAATAAAGCTATCAACCTTATCAATCCACCAGCTATAGTTAAAGGCGCTTTAATTCCTACCTTACCAAGCATCTCATACTTCTTTCCTAAATTTGGATCCATTCCCATTCCAACTATTTTGCCGACCCCCCTAGCTAAATGTGCAGGAATTTTCATAAGCGCAGAAGCCTTGCCAGTGTCGATATTTTTAAGATGAGCCACGCCGTTTATTAACTTGGAAATATAAGGACTGACAACCATAAACCCAACCCAATCTCCAAGTATACCCTCCATAAATGTAGATACTTTTTCACCTTTTGGAGCTTCTGATGCTTCTTTTATTGCCATACCCATAAACATGCCATTAACTGCAACACCAAATAAATTGGAGCCCATAAATTCAGAGAATCCTAACGAGAATTTTGATAAAGCTTTAGATAGACCAGACTGGGCATTGGCAGATATATTTATTTTATCAACTGTTTTTTTAAAACTTCCGTCAAGAAAAGGAACCCACTTTCCAATCCACGGAATAGGCTCTTTATAAAAACCTTTTGGCAGATCCCCTCCCTTTTTATGAAGAATATTTGCTATATCCCTAGCTGCCTGTTTTGTATTTTTATTTAATGAGGCTTCTATCAATTCCTTTTGAAGGTTATTACCCTGTAGTTTTTCAAGAGAAGGAGTTAACTTAAATTTGTCAACTAATGTGCTATACTTGGCATCTTTTCCTTGCTTAAGAATATTATCTATAAGTTCTTTATCTTTACCTGATAACTCTTCTAATAAATTTTTATCTTTAAAATGTTTTGCTATAGCTCCGCCTAGTGTCTTTTTTTGTGCTTCATTAGCTAATGCTGCACCAGCTACAAATTCATGAACTTTATTCAGTTGCCCTTTTTCACCTAAAACTTTTGCAAGATCGCTAATCTTAAACTTATCTGCTAAATTACTATCAACATGAGACAGCAAAGAAGCCCCAAAACTGGAAAGCCAATCTTTATGAGCCGCACCTTCTTTAAAGCACTTACTAGCATCTTTATAAGCATTACCTTTTAATAAAAAATTATTAAAACTATTAGCAACCCCTTTAGCTGCACCAAATACTCTACCAAAAGCGTCAGAAATAGAATTTTTTTTGCCAAGCCAACTATTATCGATTCTTTTAACAAGCTTCATAAAAGGAGCTCGCTCATAAGATTCTTTCGATGATAATAAATAATCAGCCCCTTTACCTAAAGCCCATGAGCCTGCTAAACCTGCACCTATAGGACCAAAAGTTTTTAAAGGATCTTGCTTACCACCCTTTACCACTCCAGAAACAACACTTCCCACCGGATTATCTGCAACTTTTTTATTTACCTCAGACCACTTATCAGCAATCGAATGATCACCATTTTGTCCGACAGCTTGACCTTGAGCCGGAACCTGCTGAGAATTAGCCTGAGGCAAAAATGGTGTTGTACCTGGAGTAATATTCATTCCCATCTAAATTATTTTATCCCTATCCTATTTGAAGTGTTATTATTTTAGATTTATAAAATATTCATCTATAAAAAAACAAAATAAATAAAAAATTGCTATAATTCTAAAGATAAAATAATTTAAATTAAGCCCCACTATCAATGATAGACGACTCATTATGCTTATTTAAACTATAAGCGCTAATAGCTTTATTGTTACGCCTTAAAGAGCCTACCTTCTTTTTAATGTCATATTTCAACATTTGCATATTGTTAACATTTGCATCTTCCAGCACTTTTATATCATCTGCAAGCTTCTTTATTAAAATTTTTTCATCTTGAGAGTATTCTTTTTTGGCCAATTGCTCCAACTCTTCAAAAAAAACTCTTCTTTCCTTAAGTATTTCCTCTATATCATCCAATTGCCCTTCTTTTATACATTCAGCTATTTTACCAGTCTTAATGTACAAATTATTATAACAAATTTTTAATTTCTCAAAGTTTTCACTCATAATGTTCCACAATTGATATATATATTACTAAACAACTCTCTCATTTATCTGTATAGATCGACCTTCACTAACTTTTTCTTTGTTTGTAATTTTTATAGCTTGGTCCCAAGTTCTTCTTAACTCTTTTAAATGCACTAAAACTTCATCAATAATTGTACTATCTCTTTTGACATTTGCTTGAACAAGCCTAAAGTACATATAATCGTATAAACCATAAAGGTTTTTTGCTACATCCCCGCCGGTCTCCATATCCAATGTATTCATAAATTCAGAAATAATCTTTTGTGCACCGATTATATTGTTATGAATGACTTCTATATTTTTATCTTCTATTCCCTTCTTGGCTTTATTTAAAAACTGAATAGCCCCATCATATAACATCAACAAAATCTGTTCCTGACTTGCTGTCTGAATCTGAGTCTGTTGATATTGCTTTAAATATGGATTTGGATTCATATTAAAGACCTTTTCTCTACATTCTAATTCCGAACCGAAAACATAAATATTATATAAATATCTATACTATTATAATCATAATCAACAACAATTTTAACAGTTTAGAAAAAAAAGTTATAAAAGTTATTATTTTATAAAAACACTTATAAAGCTAACCTTCTCTATCAACTAACATGCCAGAAGACTTTTTGTTTCTTTCTATTAAAGCTTTTAAATCCTCCGGTGATAAAGTTTGAACAATTTTACCTGTTTCTTTATCAATCAATTCAACCATATCAGTTTCACTGTTAAACCTGACTTTATATTTTTTCTTTCCAGACTCTGTCTGATAAATCTCTATTTCATCATGTAATTCATCCTCACATTCTTCATCACTACAATCACGACCCTCAAGGTCTTTACTTTCTTCATGATTGCTTTCTACATCGCTTTTTGTTTTTTCATTTCGCTCCGGCTTTTTTATTGTAGTTTCAGCTTCACACTTAGCATACTCTTCTGCCTGCTCTTTGGCTTGACCCGGAGCTGCTACTTTATACAATTCATTGTTAAAAAAAGATAATCCATCAATGGGCATTTTAAATAAGTCCTTTTATTTATATTAACAATTTTGGATAGTCATCATTTCTAACGATTTAACAGTGCAACAATTATATCTTCATCCAAACTTTTTATTTGGATATCTATACTTTCAGCTGGATTCTCTAAAAGACTTTTTAATGCAGCATCTTTTAAATCAACTCCTGAACTCGAATCATCTTCAGATTTTTTACCAAGAAGAAAATCTTTCATGCTCAATGCATTATCAGCAACTTTATTTATATCATCACGAGCAATATCAACAGATTCTTCTTTATTTCTGACTTTTTCAATTGTACCATTAACTCTGGCAATAAAGCTTTCAGCTTCTTCCTTATTTTTAAGGTTAACATTTTTATATTCTGCTAATCCGAAATCATTTATGGAGTTTTTCTTAAGCTTTTCAGATACATTGATATCTTTATCATTAAAATCCTTTATTACGATATCTTCTTTCGTGCCATCTTTTAATATGGCATTTTCATCAAATTCAGCATCCTCTATTACTTTATCTATTTTATCCAGTTTCTCATTAATAGATTTATTTACAGCAGTCCAATCCTGCTCTTTTTCATCATCTTTTTTTACAGCTTTTTCTAAATCTTTCTTGATAGAATTCAAATTCTCAGAAATCTCACCAAGACCATTTTTAGCTAATTCCACAATATTAACAGCTTTTTGAACATCTTCAATTGCATTTTGATCAACTTTACTTCTTAAATTTTCCACATCAATATCTTCAACCTGATTTGATACGCCATCAGAGGTTGAAGGATTATTACTCTTTTCAACTGTCCTTGCCTGAAAAATGTTGGCTTGCGATTGATTTGAAATCGGGGTCAAACCAACGTCATCCATGAAAAATGACATGATACAAAACCCTCCAGACAAAGTAAACAAAAAGGTGCCATTTACTATATATTATTCCCTATTTTTATAAAAAAATAACACCTTATCTAATTTTTTTTACATTTATTTACAAGCTATATACCCGATTAACTTTTTGACCATAAAACGAAACTAGAGACAAATCTAGCAGTATATACCAATAACAATAATACGGCACATATAATAGAAAATATAACAGAAACCTCCTTCAAAAAAAATACGCCCTTTATTATTAAGGCATTTAAATATATAATATATATAAAATAAAAAAAATAAAAACTAATTTAATAAAATGACCACAAGCTCTTGTATTTTAATGTAAAATTTGTTATGAGCTGAATTTTATTTATTTTTCTGAGGATAACCGCATGGATACAATGTCAAAAAATAGCTTCCGAGCTTTACTAAAAAAAATATTCGAACTTCCCATCTGGATAAAACAGTCAATTTATCTGGAAATTAAGCATGAATTAGAGCAAACAATTAAAGATAATATAAAACTAATAAAAAAAGATAACTCACTACAGCTATATATCCCAAAAGCAACATTCCTTGGGAAGACAGAGCTGGAGTCCAGAGCCAAAAACCTGGATGAAAACATCTACAAATTCTTGAGCGGATGCATGCACAATCTTAGCATTATAGAAATTGCAATTAATTACAATTGGAGTTTAGCAGAGTGCTCAACTTATTTTATCAACGCAATAAATTCAGAACTAATAATACCGCCGGAATCAACCTCAATAAAAGGTACAGCTCTTTATATGGGAGGATTTATTAGACTGGGAGAATATTTTGTAAAGCTTGGCAAAATAACATTAGAACAGCTTGATGAAGCACTTAGAACTCAAAAATATATCGAAAATACAGTTAAAGATAAAATAGGCATTGCACAAATCTTAATAAATCTTGGATACTTAACAAAAGCTGATGTGGAGGGTATTTTATTACTAAAAGAAGAATGCAAAAAAAGATACATTCCAGATGATGATCTTGACAGCTCTGATGACTTTACTGATAATAGTGAAGCAGCAGAACTAAAGAGACAAATTTCGCAATTAACTAAAGAAAATAATCAGCTAAAAGATCAAATGCGAAAAATGTTTAAAATTTAACAAAAACAAGAAAAACCTCTAAAAAAATGAAACAAGAAATTCTATTAAAAATAAAAAGATCTAATCTAATAGAAAAAAAGCATTACGGCTTCATAACAGTAGTAAATAATGACGGCTCAATTTCATCACAAATCGGTGATAGCGTAAGTTCCTCATTTTTTATAAGATCTTGCATGAAACCTTTTCAGGCATTACCTATACTAACCTCAGGCGCATATAAAAGATTTAATTTAGATCTCAAGGAACTTGCTGTTTCATCAGCATCTCACACAGCAAGCTTTGAACATATAGAAACAGTAAAAAGCATTCTAAGTAAAATAAATCTATCACAAAATGAACTTCAATGCGGCATCCACGACCCAATAGATGTAAAAACAAGAAATCACTTAATAAAAAATGACTTAAAACCATCACCAATACACAATAATTGTTCAGGAAAACATGCTGGAATGCTTGCGGTTTGCGTACATAACAAGTGGAATTTAAAAAATTATTTAGATTTAAATCATCCATTACAAAAAGAAATCTTGCAAATTTTAAAAGACTATTGTGAACTCGAGGGCAAAATAGAGAATTCAGTAGACGGATGCTCTACACCTATATATGGAATGCCTTTACATAAATTAGGACTAGGTCTTTTAAAACTATTCCTCAGCAAAGGAGGACAACCTCTAAAAAAAGCCTTTATCGAATATCCAGTTCTAATAGGCGGAAAGAAAAGACTAGACACAACAATCATAAAAGCATCTAAAGGAAAACTTATATCAAAAATAGGAGCTGACGGTCTATGTGTAGTCATCAATCCGGAAGCCAAACAATCACTTGTTGTAAAAGTTTATGATTCAAGCCAAACAGCCCGCTCAGTTGTTACACTTGAAACGTTAAAACAATTAAACTGGTTATCCGAAAAAGAATGTGAACATGATGATTTTAAATCACTTGACAACCTAACAATTAAAGACTTAAAAAATACTACCGTTGGCGAAATTGTTCCTACATTTTGTTTAAAATGATTTCAATAGATTAAAACACAGACAAAAAAGGCAGCTTTTTAGCTGCCAGTCTAAATAGTTAAGCCATTCAAATATTATTTCTTAATATAGTACTTTGATCCACCGCTTGAACTTCTACTGCTTGACGTTTTACTACTTGAGCCTGGATAGTAGTACTTTGAGCTGCCGCTTGAGCTTCTACTGCTTGATGTTTTACTGCTTGAACTTGGATAGTGGTACTTTGAGCTGCCGCTCGTCGAGCTTCTGCTGCTTGATGTTTTACTACTTGAGCCTGGATGATAGTACTTCGATCCACCGCTTAAACTTCTGCTGCTTAATTTTTTACTGCTTGAACTTGGATAGTAGTACTTTGAGCTGCCGCTCGAGCTTCTGCTGCTTGATGTTTTACTACTTGAGCCTGGATAATAGTACTTTGATCCACTACTTGATGAGTTACTACTTATTGTTTTTCCGCTTGAAGCACTTGCGTAAGCTATCACCCTAGAACCACCGCTTGCAGTGGCACTGGCAGATGCTTTAGCCGTTCCGGCACTACTGCTGCCAGATTTTTTACCAGTTGAAATACTATTACTTTTTGCTTTTGATCTAGCCGCATTAATCATTTCTTGAGCTTTAGCCCTGGCTTCAGAAATTCTATCCTTGGCGCTTAACCTGGTTTCAGAAATTCTATCCTTGGCATTTAACCTGGTTTCAGAAATTCTATCCTTAGCATTTAACCCGGTTTCAGAAATTCTATCCTTGGCATTACCACTTATTTGCTTGTCCTTATTTGGTAAAACTTTATCAACATCGTGCTTTTTTGATGGATTTTTATCAGTCACCACATGAGGATCAACATTATTATTCCCGGAAGTCACAGGAGACGTAACAACTGGCTTAGCATTTGGCTTGTTACTATTAGAGTTTGAATTTCCATTCACAACATTTCCTGTTGCAGCAGATAAGGCTTTTGTTAAAACATTTGCCTTTGATAAATCATCACAAATTAAACCTTTTGATATAATTTTACTGGAAGAGTCGGATACATCATACTTTAAGTAGCCATCTTCCATTTTAAAATTTGTGGATTTATAGCCCTTATTCAACATATCCTTATCTAGAACTCCAAAGCTTGATACTTCCTTTAGCTGTATAGAACTTGGGTTATCAGAATCACAAGTTGCCAAGTAAAACTTATTATCTTGTTCTATAAGCATCTCTTGCTTACCATTTTTTGGCGATTTATTAAACATTACATTACTTTCTTTGCCAAATATCTTAGCAAAGTCAACTTTATTATTGTTTTTGGCACCATACTCCCAAATAGCTTTATTAAAGATTGATCTACCACGTCCAGTCTGCAAATTCATCCTTTCTGTTACAAACTGTCTATCACCTAAATTCTTAAATTCTTCTTCACCATTTAATGTATAACTTTTAAGCACATAAGAATCATCACCAAAAAATAAATCAGAAGTATATGGATTTTTATCAGAAACCTGCTGAATAAATTGCTCTTCTGTTAAACGACTTAATTTTTCAGCCTTTGTATCATAACTATAAACATCAGTGTTCAAGGACTGAAACATCAATTTATCTTCATTTGCATAAAATCTTTCAAGGCTTATAGTATTACCTTTGATATTATCATTATCTAACATCTGATCCCAAACAGCATGATAATCTCTATTATAATCTTTACCTGCTGCTGCCGAGCTTGTAGACAACTTAAGATAAGTAGCAAGCCCATCACCATTTAGTTTTTTGCCATGATTTTGAGCGTACACTTTATTCAAAGCTACCATTGAATTTTGAGCATTTGATATTGACATGATAATTACCTCTTGATTATGGCTTAAGTTAAATAAATAGCTTTTTATTGCCATTTATCAGGTTCAAACTACAACGCCGATTAGTATTTATACCTACACACTTTTATTCATACTTACTCTTATTTATATAAAAACACCAAAAATTGAATAATTACATAAAAAGTATATACCGTTACATATATTAATAAACAAATGAACCTCCCCGACCCAAGGGTCGGGGTATCTAAGGGAGACCCTCGAATAGTTTGAGCTGGCCTTTGTATATCTTTTCATATTTTTTGCCTTGATTT
>JANQLL010000060.1 GCA_028280605.1 Candidatus Gastranaerophilales bacterium | reverse complement strand
TTCTTTTGTTGTTCTAAAGCTTGGGCTGTCAGATTTTGGCTTTCTTGCGTGCCATTTTTTTGCGGCTCTTCTTTCTTCTACGCTTTCTATAATGTTCATTGCAAAAGATTGAAGGCCCATATTGATAAATTCCATCTTTTGAATCAGGAACTTACTCCAGTTGCCGGTACGCATTATATGCATGTATTCTTTACCGACTGTATCGAATTGCATTTCTGTTGTTTTTATTGCTTCGAGCAGTCGGTCTTTATAGCCCATCAGGTCGCAGTTTTTGGCAAAGCGACGCAACAAGACAATTTTATTGCGCAATCTGTAATACAAAATAGATGCGTATTTATCATTATCCTTGCGGCATGTGTTTTCAGTTTTTTCGCTTTGTTTTTCCAAAACTCTTACCTTTTATTTTATATATTATTTATTTTATTTATATATATTGTAGCAGTTTTGAAAAATAATTTCACGCCGAATTTTGGATTATCAGAAAAAAAGGCTATTTTCTTAATATAACGTTACATTTTAACTTATTAATTTTTCTTAAAATTTTAAAAAAAACAAAATAAAAAATAGTAATTTTCATTATTAGGACTTTTGATAAAAGTGAGAAGAAAAAATTTATATACAAAAAAAGGAAGAAGGAAGAGAGAAGAAATGCTTATAACAAAATTTATAAAAACTCATGCTCCTCAAAGGACTAATAATAGTATGGAAACAACCGATAAAAATAGTTCACATCAAATAAATATACAACATGCAGCTATCGGTAACAAAGGCGATGCTTTTAATAAATATTTGGTTAATTTTACTGGATTCAGTATTAGAAAAATTGTTGGCTTAAGTAATAATAATACAAGTCTTATTGGAGAAATAAAATCTAAAAAATGCCTGGAAGTTGAACATTTGGGCAGGATATTTATTGCACTAAATAAAATTAATTTCCATGAAAAGGAAAGACTAAAAACATATTTATTTAAAAAGTTAACTGCTGATATAAAAAAACAAGAACGAGTAATGAAAGCAGTTGAAACTCTTGGTGAACTGGGCGCTGGTATAAATGATAAAGATACTCAAGGTAAAATACTTGCGCTTTTAAAAAAGGGAATTCGTGATAAATATAATTTGGTAAAAGCAACCTCATATAAGTCTCTGGGTAAACTGGCTGCTAATACTAAAGATGTAGACATGCAAAGAGAAATATTCGGGCTTTTAGAAAAAGGAGTTGATGATTGGGGAAAAGAATACTTATATGAGTCTCTGGGTAAACTGGGCGCTAATAGTAAAGATGTAGGCATGCAAAATGAAATATTCGCACTTTTAAAAAAGGGAATTCATGATGAAGATGAACGGGTAAAAGCAACCTCATATGAGTCTCTGGGTAAACTGGCTGCCAATAGTAAAGATGTAGGCATGCAAAATGAAATATTCGCACTTTTAGAAAAGGGAATTTATGATGAAAATGAATGGGTAAAGGAATCCTTATACGAGTCCCTGTGTAAACTGGCTGCCAATAGTAAAGATGTAGGCATGCAAAATGAAATATTCGCACTTTTAGAAAAGGGAATTTATGATGAAAATGAATGGGTAAAGGAGTCCTTATACGAGTCCCTTTGTAAACCGGCTGCTAATACTAAAGATGTAGGCACGCAAAGAGAAATATTCGGGCTTTTAAAAAAGGGAATTTATGATGAAAATGGATGGGTAAAATTGTCTTCATACGAGTCTCTGGGTAAACTGGCTGCTAATAGTAAAGATGTAGGCATGCAAAATGAAATATTTGCACTTTTAAAAAAGGGAATTCATGATAAATATAAATTGGTAAAAGAATCCTCATATGCGTCCCTGGGTAAGCTGGGCGCTAATAGTAAAGATGTAGGCATGCAAAATGAAATATTCGCACTTTTAATAGAAGGCACCGGGAATAAAGATATAAGTGTAATGAAAAATTCATATAATTCTCTATGTAAGCTGAAAACTGATACAGATCAGCAAAATGAAATATTTACTCGCTTTGGAGAAGATTTTTCTAAGGGACGTGACGTTAATTCTATCGTTAAAGTATTGGGTATACTGGGTGTTAATACTAACGATAAAAATCTAATAAACGAAATTTTACTTTTATTACAACAGGGTATTGGATTTAATTCCAAAGAATCGATAAAAGCTTTAAAGCATATCGCAATGAAAAAAGGATACTTACCTACTAAGGAAACACTAAAAAATCAAGCCGGGGATGACATAACAGACAAGGAAGGAAATCCCGTATATAAGAGTATTTTTACAAAAGCACTGGAGGAAGTTAAAAAAAATAGAAGAGAAGCGCTTAATAAACTTGAAAATCCTGATGAATACACAGAAGCTCTTATAATGCAAAAAGAATTGGAAGATAAGGATGTTTATATAAAGTTTATTTGGGGGGCATCGGATAAAGAATTGGGAGACAAAGATGGTTATTTCAAATATCCTTTAGGATTTTTGCCGGATAATGTTAAACAAGATATTAAACAAAAAGTAGAAGGAGTGTAGGCTATATTGCAGAATAACAGATTCTTGTCAATCATAGGGTACCATCATTAGAGTCATTGCTATCAGAAGTTTTATCATCAGAATCGTCGCTTGTATCGTCATCATCCAAAACTAGTTCCAGATATTTATCCACCAATGATTTATCATCTCTATCATTATCAATATCTATATCATCATCGCTATCCATATCATCATCGCTTTGGTCTATAACGAAATCTACAAGTTTATCATCATTAGTATCAGCTTTTTCTATTTCTTTGTATACTCTTTCATCTATGTTACATTTATTATCTTTAACAGTACCTTTGAGTGATCTGCATAGAGCATCATTATTAAAACTGCTTTCAAAAACTTCAGAGAAAGGACCGTTAATATATACATCTACTTTGTTAGCCAGCTCTAACTTTTTTTCATCTGTAACAGTTGCATCATCATAAATGGTTTGCAAATTATCTTTTAAAGCTACTAGCTTATCATATTTTGAAAGTAATAAACCGCTGGATGCTGAACCATTTTCAATTAATTCTGTATGATAGTCCTTTGTGCAGCTCCAACCAGAATCAGTACATGTATTTTCGTGTCCGTCACCTGTTGTTCCGAGTGGGTTTATACTATAAGAATCAACTTTAAATCCAAATACATTTTCACCAATAACGTGAGTGTCATTATTAGAGCCTTCAGTAAAAATCCATAATAAAGGCTCAGTACCGTTTCTACCAATGTATAATCTTTGCTTATTTTTTAATTCGAAATATCCATCATCAAAAAATGCGCTATTTTCAAGTGTACCATCTGCTTTGTATACTTGTGGGACATTATAATTATCCTCTTCATCTTCGTCAAGTTCCATCCTGCCATCAAAATAATCATTTTCATCTAAGCCATCTCTAATTGATTCAAAAAAATCATTTTTGGATGTATCTATACTGCGTTCACTATCTAATATAGATTCTGCTAAAGTTAATGCTATATTATACATTTGTGCAAATTCTACTTCCCCTACAGGAATTACAGGTTCTGTTTCAACTGTAGCAGGATCAGATTCTCCGGGAGCTGGCTCTGGAGGAGGCACATAATCTTCTGGAGCCGGATGTAAATAATCTTCAATATATTTTTTAAATGATTCATATTGTCTGCTGTCTACATGGTAGTCAATTCTTTTACCCATTTTTAGTATATCTTTTGCATAAGCTTCCAGCAAAAACCTATCTGACCCTACAGGTAATTGCTCAAGAACCTTATCTGATTCTATAGCTAAATTTTTTGCAACATCACCTTCTCGGCTTAAATCAATAGCAAGATCCAATTCATTAATTATCCTAAGCATAGGATCATCTTGTCCGTAAACAATTGTTTCATCTTTTGCTAAATAATCATCAACAGTTTCATTAAATATTTTAATAGCATTATCTAATCCAGAGGTATTAGTATTAGTAGCTTTGGTTGTCTCTTGAATTTGAGCAAGATATTTTTTTGCAATAAGAGCAAGGTCTTTCATGTTGCCGGCAGAGCCGTTTGTTTCAATTAATTTACCACCGCCGGAAGAGTTTCTTATGTAAGCTTCTATAGGCGTTTTTAAAGACTGATTGTTTATAGTTAGGTCAGTATTTGTTAATAAGCTTGGATTAACTTTTGGAATGGCAGCTCTGTTAGAATCAGATTCAAACATTGCTAATTTGCCTTTATCTTGAAAAACATTGGCAATATTATCTCCAAAGAGAGAGAAAGAGAACATGCCTACCAAAAGTACGCCAGCTGCAACAAGACCAACTTCTGCAGGGCTTGATCCTTTTTTGCGTTTCAACTTAACTATATACATAATACCACCTCTTATCATTAATAATGTCTCTATAGTATATATTCCCAATTTTTTAACTTTTTAAACGCTTTTTTTTTTTAAAGTTTACAATTAGTAACACTCTTTAATAATTATATATACCTATAATCAAGTAATAAAGATAAAAGGCAGGTTTAATTCCTGCCTTTTATTTATTGTAGATATTTTGGTTTTTATATTATTTGTTATTAACATTTACATTGGTGCTTCCACTGCCAAAAGCAGAGGTGCCTGCATTAGCCTTGCCGTTTGAGTCTGCATTTGCAGAAGCATTGCCTCCGGAGACTACTGCTGCATTCCTATTAGTGTCTGTAGTATCATGTTTGTCATTATTAGGATCAATTTTAGTATTATCATCGCTAGTGGGATCTCCATCTATTGGATCAATATCATCAGGTGGCATTTTTTCTGGAGGAAGTTGATGAACAACCTCAACCGGTTTTTCATATGCTTTAGGGGCAATTACACATTTATTCTTTTCTTTTTTTCCTCTAAGTGAACCGCATAGAGCATCGTTGTTATAACTGCCTGTAAATATTTCAAAGAAGTTCCCTTCTAAATATACTTCTATTTTTTTTGCAATATTATCTTTAACTTCCTGACTTATATTTGGGTCATTATAAATTTCTTCCAGTTTTTCTTTTGCCATTTTCAATTTAACAACGTCTGTAGTGTTTGTGTCCTTATCAGGATTAGCAATAATAGTATTATTTCCGCTGTTTATAACATCATAGGTACAGCCCCACCCTGTAGTATTACACGTACCTTCATGTGTATTACCCGGAGACCCCATTGGGATTATTCCTGTTTCTGTTATTTCGAATCCAAAAAAGTCAACTCCCATAGTCTTCTCTTCAAAAACATCTACCGGTCCGTTAGTTACCCATAAATTATAACTGCCGGAGGCACTTTTTGCACCTAAATACATTTCTTGACCGTTTGCAAATTTAAACCAGCCATTCCATAGTTCCTTTCCTTCAGACAGAGCAAAAGGATTATTTGGATGCTCTACATTAAAAGGAGTGTCATAGCCACTGACCTTCTCAGCATAGGTGACAAGATCAAATTCTTTTTCATCTAAGTAATCTCTAAGTATACGATCATAGAAATCAGTTTCATTAATATCTATGGAACCATCTTTGTCTATAATAGTAGTAGAAAGTAGCTGTAATCTATCCCAGCCTTGCATAAATGTTGTTGTGTCTATAGTATTATTTGTTATGCTAGTATTACTATCGGCTGATGGCTCTTCTGATAAAGGTTCAACAATCTTAGCAAGTTCTTCATATAATATTTGTTCTCTACTGTCGATTGTATAAGTAAGCTGTTCTCCCATCTTAAGTAAATCTTTTGTATATGTTTTTAACAAACTTTTTTCCGGGCTTTCAGGTAATTGATCAAGAATTTTATTTAACTCTGTATATAAACCCTTTGCAACATCACCTTCTTTTTTTAAATCTACTGCAATATCCAGATCGTTAATTACCTTAAGCAGTGGATCATTTGCTCCTTTAACAATGCTTTCGTCTTTTTGTATGTATTCGTCTATTGTATCATTATATACTTTTAAGGCTTGATCCAATCCTGAAGTATTAATATTAGTAGTTTCAGCTGTTTTTTGAATTTGAGCGATATATTCTTTTGCTATATAAGCAAGGTCTTTCATATTACCTGCAGAGCCGTTTGTTTCAACTAGTTTACCGCCACCGGCAGCGCTTCTTATGTATGTTTCAATAGGAGTTTTGAATGATTGATTATTTAAACTCAGATCGGTATTAGTTAACAAGTTTGGGTTAGCTTTAGGGATAGACGCTCTACCGGAATTAGACTCAAACATTGCCAGTTTGCCTTTATCTTGAAAAATATTGGCAATACTATCACCAAAGAGCGTATAGGAAAAAAATCCTACCAGTAGTACTCCAGATATGATAAGGCCAACTTCTGCAGGACTGGATCCTTTTTTCTTTTGATACTTATTCATACACATTTTATTACCCTTTATTGTTTACCTGCCTATATAGTTTTATTCCCCAAATTTAACTTTTTTAAACGTTTTTTTCTTAAAAATTAACAATTAGTTACAAACCACGGGATCCCGATTTAAAAGTATATTTTTTTATATTAAATTGTAATTATATTTTTTTTTTATAATTGCATAAAACATAAACGACCTGAAAGGAAATAATAAATAATATGCTTGGCTTAATTGAAAGAACAATAATCCCTCCTATAAAACGCATCTCCTCCAAAACTTCTGCTTATGCCCCTGAGCTATTTGAACAATTTCAATCAGAGATTGAAATTGTCGGCAGCAAAGGTATGGAACTATCTCATATGGTTTTAGTCAAGGAGCAAAACCAAAATGATAAAAAAGATAGCGCATCACTTGAACGCACAGGCAGAAAATTTTGGGCCTAAACGTTAAATTTACATGCAAGCAAACCATAATAGCAAAAGACAGGAATAAATCCTGCCTTTGTTTTTGTAATAACATTTATAATGAGTTTGTACTATAGTAGCCAGGGTCGATTGGATTTACATCAGTCGTTGTTGTATCAATTACATCCGGTGGCATTTTTTGAGGAGGCATTGTATCACCAACAGGCGGTAATTTAATAATATCTGCCGGTTTAGTATCGATAGGTTTATTGTAAACGTTAGGGTCAATAACACATTTGTTATTTTTTACGTTACCTCTTAGAGAACTGCATAAAGCATCGTTATTGTAGCTACCTTTAAATACTTCAAAGAAGTTGCCTTCAAGATAAACTTTTATTTTTTTAGCAAGATCGTCTTTTGTTTGTTGATCAATATTTGGATCATTATAAATTTCTTCTAACTTTATTTTTAAATTTATTAATTTTTTATACCTAAGCAGAGCAGTATTTTGTGTATTAGTAACAGTAGCCTGATTCAGATCATTCGTGCAACCATACCCTGTAGTGTTGCAAGTGCCTGCATATTGTGAGCCTGGAGCGCCCATAGGTATAATACCTGTTGGTGTTACTTCAAATCCAAATAAATCAGATCCAATTGTCATAGGGTCAGTTGATGGGCCTGTTGTCAGCCAGAGTTTGTGATAGCCTGTAGATTGATCTTTTGTTCCCACAAATAATTCTTGACTGTTTGCAAATTTGAACCAGCCCTTATATGTTTCTGTTGAGCCACTGAATAGTTTAATATAACCGCTGCCTGTTGCCCCAGAGCTTGAGCTGCTAGAACTGGAACTGGCACTAGCACTGCTACTACTGCTACCGACACCAGAGCTGCTAGCACTTGCACTACATCCATCTACAGTATTTATGCTTGTAATATCACCGGTTGCACTTGCAATACATCCATCAGAGCTACCTGAGGCTGCACCATTTGCATATTCGGATGTTTTTGCTACATCAAATTCTGCTGAACCTGTTAAATAATTTTTAAAATAATTATATGCATCGTTTGGAGGAGAAATTGAACCTTCGGCTGTCATGATAGTACTAGATAATAGATTTAATTTCTCTACGCCAGGTTGCATAGTAATAGCAAGATCAGAGTTGGATGTTGCAGTAGATCCGGCATTAGCATCGGGATTTGAGGCTGTGGGCTCAGTTACTGTATCAGTTGTAGTTGTAATTGAATCTATTATCTCTTCATAGAGCAGGTTTTTATTTCTACTATCAACAAAATAAGTAATATTTTTGCCCAAACTTAGCAAGTCGTTTACATAAGTTTTTAGAAAAAGTTTTTTTGAGCTTTCAGGTAGTTGCGTGAGTGTATTATCTAACTCTTGAGATAATGTTTTTGCTGCATCGCCTTCTTGTGACAAATCTATAGCAAAATCCAGCTCATTTATTATTTTAATAAGAGGATCTTTTCTTCCACTAACAATAGCATCATCTTTTTCTATGTATTCATCAACAATATTGTTATATGTTTTTAATGCATTATCTAACCCGGAAGTATTTACATTATTGTTATTAGCCATTTCTTGAATCTGTTCAATATATTTTTTTGTAATAAGTGCAATATCTCTCATGTTTCCTGCAGAGCCATTGGTTTCAACTAGTTTACCGCCGCCGGCTGTACTTCTTATATAAGTTTCAACAGGACTTTTAAATGATTGACCATTTATCATTAGGTCTGTGTTTGTTAATAAGTTTGGATTAACCTTAGGAATAGAAGCTCTACCGGAATTGGAGTTAAACATTGCTAATTTATTTTTATTTTGGAAAATTTTTTCAATATTATCTCCAAAGAGGGTAAAGGCGAAAAAGCTTACCAACAGAACTCCGGATGTAATTATACCAATTTCTCCCGGACTTGAGCCTTTTTTACAATTAAACTTATTTATACACATAATCTACCCTTTTTATTGTTTAATCCCTATAATATATATTCCCAGATTTTAACTTTTTTAAACATTATTTTTTTTAAAATTAACAATTAGTTACTTTATAAAAAGTAATATTTATATATAAATAAATCATAATAGCAAAAGACAGGAATTAATCCGTTTGTTATAGATATTTTCTATCTTGATGTTATTTATTGTTAGCATTTGCTTTTACATTGATATTTCCATTACCAAAAGTGGATGTATTTGTATTTGCATTGTCATTATTGGGGTTTTTAATGACTGATCATTTAAATTTATTTCAGTGTTAGTCAATAAGTTAGGATTAGGCTGTTATTATTCTAATTTCAGCAGGGCTAGAACCATTTTTGTGTCCTGACTTATTCATAAACAAAATACGACCCTTCATCATTTTCATGTTTCTATAGTTTATATTCCCCAAAATTACAATTTTTAAACATAATTTTTGAATAAATTAACAAAAAGTAACATGGCTAATAATGAATTTGTATGCAATTTATGATTATTTCTTGTAAAAGCTATATTTATTAAAAATTTAAAATACTGCCCTAAATTTTATGGACAATATTTTAAATTTAATATATTATACTGCTCATTAACAGGGATTATGCAGCAGCTTGACGTATAATGCGCTTTCCCGTTGCATTAGCAGCATAATATCTTTTGCAATATTTGGTAATACTGACTTTATGCCCAACGCCTTTGAGGCAGCCCTCCTGTGAGTAAGGTTGGAAGCGGCG
>JANQLL010000225.1 GCA_028280605.1 Candidatus Gastranaerophilales bacterium | reverse complement strand
TCATTAATTAAATTTCAGATTACTCTTTTCAGAGAATAGTCTAATTTATTAAATTTAACACGATTTAATAATCTGAAAAGTATTTTTGAGTTAGTATAACTTAATAATTTATACCTGTACATACCATATATCTATAAAAACAGTTTTGGCGCTAAAATTGCTTTTTTTTGTGGAATATATTTTATTTTAGTATTAAAAAATACCACCTTATTAAAGATGGTATTTGATATGTTTCTATAAAATTTTAGCGTAATTTCAGGTTATTACGACCTGATTAGAATGCAAAGAGACCTATCATAATTTTTTGCATAAGGGAAATCGTAATAAGTGCCGCAATAGGAGATAAGTCTAGGCCACCAATTGGTGGTATTAACTTTCTGAATGGTGTTAGCAGCGGTTCTGCTACGTCATTGATAAATTTAAAAGGTTGATTCCACCAATTGATATTGGGAAACCAAGATAATAATACCTTTAAGAAAATTATCAACCATAATGCTTCAAAAAGTATATTTAATATCTCAACAATCATTTTTCGTCTCCGTTATTATAGTCTTGCATGCTCTAAGACTGTAGAACATTTACATGAAGTTCTTTCTGCTGGTATTTTTTGAACTATTGTATATAATAAGTTTTTAAGTTTTTGATTGTTTTCTGTAAATACTTTTATTACTTCTGAGTGGCTTACCGGATCAACATCACCAATTAAGCCTGCGTCATAGTCGGTTATTAAAGAAATATTTGTTACGCACAATTCCATTTCTCTTGCTAAAAACGCTTCAGGGTATTGTGTCATATTTATAACTTCCCAGCCCATTTGTGTATAGAATCTTGATTCTGCTTTTGTACTGAATCTAGGGCCTTGAATAACAACTATTGTGCCTTTTTCATGGACAGGTATGTTTATTTCTTTTGCTGATTGAATTGCTACGTGAGATAGCTCAGGACAATAAGGATCAGCTGGGCTTACGTGTGTTGTAATCGGACCGTCATAAAATGTATCGGGTCTTCCGTAAGTTTTATTTACAAACTGATCACATATAACAAAGTGACCGGGTTCAATGTGCTTTTGTAAGCTACCTGCTGCACATGGGCTGATTAATCTGGAAACACCTATTGACTTCATTGCCCAGATATTAGCTCTATAATTTATTTTGTGAGGTGGCAATGTATGTTGTTTGCCGTGTCTTGGCATGAATGCTACTTTTTTATCGCCGATTTTGCCTAGTGCGATTTTGTCGCTTGGTGCACCGTATGGTGTTTCTACACTTACTTCTTTTATATCATCTATTAGTTCATAAAAGCCTGAGCCTCCAAAGACTCCAACTTCTGCCAGGTTTTGACTTAAATTTTTAAACATTTTTTTCTCCTAGTGTATATATTTCTCTCTCTAATATTATGTTACTTCAAATATACTAAATCAAAAATACTTTTCAGATTATTCAATCACGTTAAATCTAATAAAATAAACAGTACCCTGAACAGAGTAATTTAGAATTTGATTTTGGACCCGAATAAATATTATAAAGGAGCAATAATATCAGTTTTGTCAATGCATTCTAATATCGGGTTTAGACAAATAGATAATATTTTGGAAATAAATAGCTATTTAGTTGTAGGAAGAATTTTATCCTTTTGTTTATTAAAAAATCTTTACAGTTCCCATAAAATTTATACAGAAGCAATTGTAATTTACTTAATCTATTACCGTGTTTGAGCAGAGCCATTATTATGGAGGGAGAAAATATGAACACAGGTCAAAGATACGCCGATGGGATATATAATGCAAATGTAATTGAATTTAGAAACGTATCTAGAGATGTTCTCCCATGGTTAGAAAAGATCTCGATAGAGAATAATTGCAGAATTGAAAAGAAAGAATGGCGTAGCAAATATAACAGCTATGTTGTTTATGACTACGAGCCATTCTGCTCAGATGGATTTGAAATTAACCTTACTCTTTCATCTGTCTCTGACAATCATCTAAAGTTTATTCAATTCTTGTATGACGACAAGTTGAAAACCATTGAGTACCTAAAAAGCTGTCTTGCTGTATAGAAGATTAATAAAAGAGTCTGTGTTTAAATAGACTCTTTTATTTCTTGGGTGGCGCTTGCCACCTTTTTATTGTTATCAAAATCCATCGGCTAAAGTTTCATCCTGGAGAAGCGATTGTTATCAGCTTCCTGCTCAGTATGATATACTTTTTGATTGCAGCCTTTTGCGGATTTGGGTAAAACGTTTGCAGATGCACTCCGGGCAAGGCATATAATCCATCAGAAGAAATTAATTATAACAATAGGATTTATTTGTCGGTGGCTTCGCAGTTAAAATTTTTGGAATGAACAAGTACGATGAAGCAGAAAAACAACTAAAGAAGTCCGTTAATAAAAGAAAATAGTAGATAGGCAATGATAAAAACATCTTTGCTTACAGTTTATTAGCTTATGGTTAGCATTGCCCTGGGTACTTGCAAATAAGATAATGTTTAAAGTATTATACTTGTATGTGGCACAGCGAATTATTATGAAATTTGAGCTTTTAAGGCAGGTTGGTAAATGTCAGCATCACAGGATATGTTAAGTAAAAAAAATGTTGTTATTTTAGTAATTGCAGGAATTGCTATATATTTATTATGTCAAATAAAAGATATTGCATTGTTATTTTATGCATCTTTTGTTGTTGCATCAGCATTAAATCCTATTGTAGACTATTTAAACAGAAGAATGTCAAGAGGATTGGCAATATCCTTACTATATTTGGTAGGAATGATACTTTTAATCCTATTTTTTGTACCTCTAGCAGGTATATTAGTTGACCAAACAATTAACCTACTTGAACAATTACCTAGCTATTGGGAACAATTAACGCAGCAAGCTGATAATTTTAAAATTATTAGTACTAATTATGGCATTAATATAGATCCAAGTGAGATAGTTGCTGCTACAACAGCGTTTGGACAAGATCTCCTGGCAAGATGGATTAATATTACTATTGACCTCCTGGGAGGGCTGGTTATCACATTTACCTTGGGCATGATTGTATTATATATGCTTTTGGATAAAGAATATCTCAGATCAGGCTTTATCAGCTTTTTTCCCAAAGAGTCAAGAGAAAAGGCTGAATCAATTTCTTCTGCTATATCTAAAAAAGTTGGTGGATATATAGTAGGTCAATCGATTTTGCTTATTGTAACCGGGCTTTTTAGTGCGTTGGGATTATTCTTATTTGATATAAAATTTGCGCTTGTTTTAGGCTTAATAGCAGGTTTGCTTGATATTATTCCTATTGTGGGACCTATTATAGCAACCGGTTTGGCTATGATTGTAGCTTTCTCTCAAGACCCAATACTTGCATTGGCAGTACTTGGTGTGTATACATTTGTTCAATGGGCCATTAATACGTTTTTAAGGCCATATATTTTGGGTAAGTTTTTGGACTTACACCCGTTGATTATTATCTTTGCTTTACTTGTATCCGCAAGCTTTTTGGGTGTAACCGGAGTCATTTTATCTCCTGCAATTGCGGCAACTGTTAGTGTTATTATAGAAGAGTTGTACTTAAAAAGAATAAATCAAGAAAAATATGTGGGCAAGTATGCTGCCTTTGAAGCGCAATTAGAGAGATAACCCCTAAAAATTTAATAGACGGGCGAGCGAGTGGGCTTTGCTGACGGAAAGCGAGCCAAAAAGAAAAATCACCCTTGCTAGGGGGCAGATACAAAAGACATTGTTATTACCAGTTATGAATAAAGGTGAATATTAAATGAAAAGAGCTATTATTGTTGTAGTGGATGCATTGGGTATAGGCGCTTTGCCTGATGCGCCTGAATATAATGATTTAATGGAATGCAATACTTTATGCAATGTTGCAAAGTATAATAAGGGCTTAGATTTACCTAATTTTCAAAAATTGGGATTAGGCAATATTGATAATATTGAAGGAGTTCCTCCTGCTAATAAGCCGCTTGCAAGCTACGGTAAAATGATGGAATTGTCGAAAGGTAAGGATACTACCACAGGGCATTGGGAAATTGCCGGGTTGATTTTAGAAGATCCTTTTAAAACTTATCCGGAGGGATTTCCTCAAGAAATTATTGATGAGTTTATCAAAAGAACAGGCTGCAAAGGAATTCTTGCTAATAAACCTGCATCAGGTACAGCTATAATAGATGAGCTGGGCGAAAAACATGCCCAAACTAAGTATCCTATAATTTATACCAGCGCAGATAGTGTGTTTCAAATTGCATGTAATGTTGATGTTATACCTTTAAGAACCTTATATAAATGGTGTGAGACAGCAAGAGAATTATTTAATGAAAAAGCAAAAGAACACAATGTAAACAGAATTATTGCAAGGCCTTTTGAATCAACTGAGCAAGGATTCCAAAGGATTTCTGCGGATAGAAAGGATTATTCTGTCCCGCCGCATAAGCCTACGGTGCTAGATAGTATTATTGAAAAGGGCGGCAGAGTTTTGGGTATTGGTAAAATAGAAGATATTTACCTTCAAAAAGGTATAAGCCACGCAGTGCATACCGGCAGTAATAAAGAAGGTATTGAATTAACTATAAAAGCTGTTAAAAGTGAACTAAATCTTGATGAGTTAAAGACAGAATCTGCTCAGGATAATGGTAATCCCTGTTGCGAGTTGATATTTACTAATCTGGTTGATACTGATATGTTATATGGCCATAGAAACGATGCTGTCGGATTTGCAAATTCTCTTAAGGAGATTGATTCTTATTTGCCTGAGCTTATGGATTCTATGCAAAAGGATGATTTGTTAATTATTACTGCTGATCATGGTTGTGATCCCACAACTCCCGGGACTGATCATACTCGAGAACAAGTACCTTTATTGGTTTATAATCCAGAATTAAATGGTAACGATTTAGAGACTCGTAAGTCTTTTGCTGATATTGCCGCTTCATTATCAATTTGGCTTGATCTTTCGTTTAATGGAGTTGGTTCTTCTTTTTTATCAAAATAAATAGAAAATCTTAATAAAAAAGTATCTTGATTTTAAATATTTTCAAGTATAATAGCAGTATAAAGCTATCAGTTAAATTTACTTTTAGGAGGGAAAAAAATGAAAGTAAAAATCGAAGACGGATGCATTGCTTGTGGTGCTTGTGAATCAGTTTGTGATGCAGTTTTCACAGTAGAAGATACTGTTATTGTTAACGAAGCAAACATTGCTGGTAATGAAGAAGCTGTTAAAGAAGCTGCTGAAGTTTGTCCTGTAAGTGTAATTGTTGTTGAATAATAATTACGGCTTGTATCGATAGAATAGAACAAAAAGAGGTGGTTTTTACTACCTCTTTTTGTAATTATCAGAAAATAAGTATAAAATATAATTATAGACAACCAAGTAATATATAGGAGATATTTATCAAATGTTTAACATGAACAAATCTTCTAACCCTGTGTTTAAAGAAGATGATTTTAAAAGCTCAAATCAATACGGCAGTGGGACTGTTATGACAATCAACGGCACTGTGAACAAATCGTTTCTATTAGTGGCTATAACTATTATGGCTGCGTTTTATGTATGGAATCTTTTTGCAGCCAGTGGTCAAGTTGGAGCTATTACTCCGTATTTATACGGTGGTGCTATTGGCGGTTTTATAGTTGCTATTATTACTGTGTTTAAAAAGAATATCGCGAATATTACCGGACCGATTTATGCGGTGCTTGAGGGGTTTGTTATTGGCGGGCTTTCTGCTAAATTAGAAGTATTTTACCCTGGTATTGCTTTTCAAGCTGCGGGTATAACATTTTGTATTTTTTCAGCGTTATTATTTGCTTATAAAATCGGTCATATAAAAGTTACTGAAAATTTTAGGAATATGGTAATAATAGGCACTATTGGAATAGGCTTAACTTACTTATTATCTTTTATGTTAAGCTTTTTTGGCATGTCATTTCCTTTTATACACGACTCCGGACCTATTGGCATAGGATTTAGCTTATTTGTAGTTGGGTTAGCTTCTCTTAACCTTGTGCTAGACTTTGATTTTATTCATAGGGGATCTGGAAATAATTTGCCTGCATATATGGAATGGTATGCGGCGTTTGGTCTTTTAGTTACTCTTGTATGGCTTTATATAGAAGTTTTAAGACTTGTTACAAAGTTGCGCTCTAGAGATTAAGGAAGAAACAAAAGTTTTTAAATCAATAAAATCGGGTGCCAGCTAGCACCCGATTTTATTATAGGCAATACTATATAGAATTTTGCTCCTTTTCCAAGTTCACTGCTAAAGAAAATATTACCGTTATGAGCATCTATTATACTGAAATTTAAACAATTCTATCAAGTTTTGTAACAAATTTAAATACAGCCTGCAATAAATTCAAAAACATGCTACAATGTATATTAAATAGATAAATAATAAATAACTAGCGAGTGTATTGGTTATGAAAATATCACAATGCGTTAAAACTCTATTAGCTATTTTATGGAATATAATAATGTTCCTATGTCCAACTATTGCTTTATATAATTCAGATTTTGGAAAAAAAGCTTCTTTTTCCAAATTTAAACATATTTACAATTATTTTTCTTCTATATTATATACCTTAAAAGAATTTATAAATAAAAAAATATTAAAACAAAATAATAAAAACACTGCTAAAATTATAGCAGTATCAAAATCTATTAATAATAACAAAAATTCTGTATCAAACAGACTAAGTTCTAATAATTTATTAACAAACAAAGCTTTAAAAAGCTATAATTTATTATACTCCAAGAGATTAAAGGATGCGCCAGCCACGCAAAATTTAATTTCAAACTCAAAACAGCACTTTATCCCCCCGGGGGCAATGGTTGTTGTATACCAATCACTGTTGCTTCAGTTAGACTTAAGCTATATCAAAGCTTGTAGCCATGACCTAAAAAAGGTGATGACTGTCACCAAGGATAAGTGTGCCTATTTTTCTCCTTTTGCTTTGCATAATTATCATTGTCTTTATATTTTTTAATTTTTATATCTACATACAATTGAATATTTTTTTGGCTCTCTTTAAGGCTAAAAGAAGCGGATTTTGTAATGGGCGCTTTTCTAACACATAGAAAGCATCCATTTTGCATTTAAGAAGACTTATAGTTTTTTCTATATCTCTTACTATATTTTCTGCCCAGCCTTAATAATGCATTTTTAGACTGCCTGTCTTTAGGATTAAGCTTTATACATTTTGCATAATATCTTTTGGCCAATTTGCTTTCATTCAGCTTTTCCAGAATATAAGCAATATTATAATACGCATCAATGCTCAAGGGATTCAATTTAACTGATGTATAAAATGAATCAAGCGAATTATAATACATAGCCTTTTTATAATAAATACTGCCAAGATTAAAATGCGCTAACATAAATTCCGGCTTAATTTCGATTAATTTTTTTAAAATTTGCTTTGACTTATCCAGTTTATTGTCTTTTCTAAGGCAAACTGCATAACTAAACATAATTTCTATTCTGTTAGGCTTTTGACCAAGTGCTCTTTTATATGCTTCTGACGCAAATTCGTACCTGTTGATTTTTTCAAAAGACCCGGCAATTTCTGTTAAGTTCCAAGCATTATTAAAAGAATACAGCATAGCTTGCTTAAGCTTTTTTTCTGCCAGAGATATATCACCTTGACTGATAAAACTGCGTGCGTCGGTTATAAGGCTTTTATAATTATTTTTCACCTGCTCTTCAGTGTGTACTTTTCCTTTTTTAAGGTTAACATAGGACTTATTTTTTTTTCTAAGCTTGGAAATACTGACATAGGAGATTCTTTTTTTGTCTTTTTTTTCTCCAGCCTTAATGCTTCTTTGTACAGAACCCTTTAAAACTTTACTATATTTATCTTTATTAAAAGTAAACAGTTCTGAAGGAATATTATTATTTAAAATCTTATAAGAATCTTTATTGTATAAAGTATCCAATTTTATATCTTTATCAGTATTTTTTGTTAAAATAGTTGATTCTTGATTGCTATTGTATATTTTTTTGCTTGTTATTTTAATTTTAAATTTTTTACCAGAAAGACTATTAAACGGTTGGGTAATATTGCCACTTCCAACAGAGTAATTCATTGGAGCAAAATATAGTCCAGCCAGGCTAACCATGTATAATAAATTTTTTGCTGATATTAAATTCATAATTCTCAAATTTAAACTTTGAATCTTTTGTAAAAAGTTAAGTTATTGCATTATTTTAATGTATTTCTTAGGATTAGTTTAATTATACAATTATATAATTACTTAAGATTCCTACAAAAAAATTAAAAATTAAATAAAAAAAAGCACTTGCTAAATTTGAAGAAATAAATATAATAGAAATTGTGAATATCTTAGATTTAAGGAAGGAGTTCAGAGGATGAATAAGGAAGAATTGGTACAAGAGGTTGCTAAAAAGGCAAAAGTTACACAAAAAGAAGTTGCTGAGATTCTAACAACTTTTATTGATGTTGTAGAAAGAACAGTTGCAAAAGGTAAAAAAGTAACTTTAGTTGGATTTGGCACATTTGAACCACGCAAAAGAGCTGAAAGAACAGGTAGAAATCCACAAACTGGCAAAGAAATTACTATCCCGGCAAAAACAGTACCTACATTTACAGCTGGTAAAAAATTCAAAGAAATGGTTAATAAAAAATAGAAATAAATTCTTATTTTTTATTTGTAAAAGTTTTGATATAAAGACTGTCAGTTTGGCAGTCTTTTATTATACTCCCACTAAAAAAATACTTTTTAGATTATTTTATCGAGTTAAATCTAATAAGGTTAACTAATCTCTAATAAATATTTAGTATGTTTACAGGATTTTTTTTACCTTTTGGGACCAGAATAATTACTTATAAGGATTGCATTTTGAAGAAATAGACTTTAAACTATAGTATAGTTACTAAAATTGGGGACACAGGGAAACTCATATATAATTTTTCTAAAAATAATACATAATATTTCTTAATATTTGCAAAAAATATGTTTAAAAAATCAAAATTCTGGGAATAATATCTATAGTATCCATTTTAAAAGGGTCATATTTTACAAGGAAGTATAAAAGGATTTAAGGAGTGACTTTATGTCAATAAGTATGAGTGGTGTGGGCTCAGGATTGCCCGTTAATGATTGGATTAATGCACTAGTTCAAGCTGATACAATACCGTTAAACAATTATGAAAAAGAAAAAAGTGAACTAAAAACTGCACAAACAACCCTTAATACCGTAAAATCCAAAGTTACATCTTTAAGATCTGCCGTAGAAAAAATAACAGATGCTAATTTATCGCCAGCATTTGATTTATTCGACAAAAGAAGCGTTTCAAGCTCTGATAAAACATCTGTAGCTGCTCTTGTAAATACAAAAGCAGTAGCTCAAAATATTACAGTTAAAGTTGAAAACCTGGCAACCTCAACTAAAGCACAAAGCTTAACAAGTGTTGCAAAAAATGCAGAAGGCTCTGAAAAAATAACATCACTTGGCAATGGTCAAGGAACCACAGGCACATTTAGTTTTTATGTAGATGGTGAAAAACACGAATTTGAAATAGAAGAAGACGATACCATAGATGATGTTATCGGAAAAATTAATGAAAAAACAGGTGACACAGGCGTAAGTGCAGAATTAACCGATGGTAAACTAAAGTTATTGTCAGCTAATACATCCAATTTTGTACTGGGTTCAAGTAGTGATACAAGCAACTTTCTTAATATAACCCATCTTGCAACTGCAAAAATTGCAGATGATGATTCTTATTCCAGCGAATACAATATAAGCAGTATGGATACCTCCGGCAAAGTTTTAAGCACAGCTAATTTAGCTAATGGTATTACAGCAGGCACTTTTACAATAGGCAGTGCTACTTTTACTATTAATGAAAATACAATCCTCTCTGACCTAGTCGGAGAAATCAACAGTAATGAAGATGCTGGGGTAGTAGCCTCACTAGACTTATTGAATAATAAATTAAACCTAACTGCAAAAGATGCAGGGCAAGTTGCTATTAACCTTCAAGATGGTGATGATGATGATGCAACAGAAAATAGTAATTTCTTAACCCAAATGGGCTTAATAACAGAAGAAGGTGATAGTCTGTCTTCTCAAACATTAGGGAAAAATGCAAAATTCTATCTTAATGACTCTAAAAATCCTATAGAGGCTACTTCTAATGTTGTTACCGGTGATATTACAGGATTAAACGGCGTAACTTTAAAATTAAAAACAGTTACCGCAGAAGATGAAGATCCCATTGAAATAAAAATAGAACAAGACACAGAATCTTTAACATCTGCAGTGAATAACTTAATAAGCAAAGTAAATGATGTAATTACAGAAGTAGATAGCACTACAGCATTTGAAGGTGATCTAAGCGGAGAATACTCCTTAAAATCATTTAGAAATACAATGAAAATGACAATGTCTAACAGAGTAGACTCTCTTGATGAATATACAACTACGGCTCAAATTGGTATCTCTACCGGAGAAGTCGGCCTTAGCAAAACTGCTGATATATCCAAATATAGTCTTGATACAGAAAAGTTTCTGGAAGCTCTTGCTGCAAATCCTGATGATGTTAAAGCTCTATTAATAGGTGACAGTGAGAAAGGCGTAACCGGCATATTGCAACAGCTGGAAGAAAAGGTAGAAAGTATGCTGGATCCGGTAAACGGATACTTTGCCTCCAGAGACCAAACATACACTACAATGTTAGATGATGTGGATCAGTCCATCACAAAAACTAAAGAGCGTATTGAAAATCAACGAGAAATATATGAACTAAAGTTCGCAAGCATGGATAGATCTATTTCTGAAATGCAAAGTCAAAGTGCATTCTCTACAATGTATGGCATATAATTTCTAATCACTTTAAGGCAATAAATTAACTTTAACGCTTATATAGAAAAAACGACCTTTTGGGTCGTTTTTTCTAATCATCTATTTTAATTTTTTATTAAATTTACTACTTTGTTGCTACTTTCTTATTTACTGCTCCTGGAACATTTTGCCAGTTAGCTGCCATGATCTTCTTAAATGCTTTTAAAGCTGTATCTTCTAATTCACCTAATTCATCAGCTTGCATAATAAGTTCTCTTAGAGGCAATAAAGCTCTTTGATCTCTTAGCACACCTAGTGCTGCTGCTGCACCAGCTCTAACCAGTTCATTTTCCTGTTCATTTTTTAGTACATCTATTAATGCTGGAACTGCTTCAGTATCACCAAGCTTACCAAGAGATGTAACAGCGTATATCCTTACATTAACCCATTCATCTTTTAACATTTTAATAACAGGTTTTACAGCTTTGGTATCACCCAGCTCACCAAGAGCTCTTGTTGCATCACAACGTACGTTAACTTTTGCGTGTTGAGTAGAATAAATTAATGCATCCACAGCAATTGGACCAATTTCAATTAAAGCATCTGTTGCTGTAATACAAACTTGACTATTTTCATCACTTAACGCTTCTACTAATGGTTCTACAACTTCTTCGCCACCTAAACGTCCTAGAGCTCTAGCAGCTCTTACTCTAACGTCTACGTTTCTGTCTTCTCTTAAAGACTCAATTAAGTGAGGAGTTGCAGCTATATCACCTAATTCTCCGAGTGCTCTTGCTGCATATAATCTAACTGAACCATTTTTATCGTTTTTAAGTACGTCTATTAAAGGCTCAACTGCTCTTGAATCACCAAGCTCACCTAAAACACGGGCTGCGTTGTAACGAACTTTTTCAGAGTTACTATTTTTTAATTCATATATTAACTCATCAAAAGTTTTTTCGCTTCTTTTTTTTCTGCTACTTAATTTAACGCCCATCTATTTGTTTCCTCCAACGGTTCCCTTTCACGTTACGACATAAATAGCACCTCCCACTTTCATTTACTTTGATTCTAACTTACATATTTCCCATTATTTAAAAAACAGTTTATGAGAAATTATTGCTAAAACAAAAGTGGAATGTTTCTAAATTTTAATATTTATGTTGTCACATTACTGATATATCTTTATTAAGCGTATAAACAACACTAAATTCATTAATTATAATATTAACATATTTTCAAGGAATTTCACCATTTATGTTACATTTTTTAATGCCATTCATTGTTTTTTTTTAAAATTTAAAGTGTTATAAAATAATAACTTGTTTATAAACTTAATAATCACTTAACAAAATGATACATTATATAGCCGATCAAAAATTCATACGACCTTTAAAATAACTATATTGTTACAACAAGGCATATTTACATATAGTAATCTTATAATTTATTTTATTGGCTAAATTTAAAAATACAAACCCAAAATCAATCCACATAATGTAACATTTTAAATATTAAAAAAGAATTAAACAAATATTGAACTTATTCTGTTTTTATATTATTAAGAGATACAAGCACAATACAGTTTAAATGTCCCTTAATTAGCTATGTCAACTTGACAGTTATTATCAGTAAATATACTTACTCCATAGTAATTATTAACTTAAAAAGCTTTAGAGAGAGCATAAAAATTAACACATGCAGTTTTAATTTTTAAAGACTCATTTAGTAAAGTTAAGCCTAAACTTAATTTAAGAGTAGTATATATATTTAAGGACCAGTATAAATATTTTGCACAATTATGAGAGGAGTTTCAAGAAATGGTTTCAAACCTACCCGTCAACTTCATTGGCAACCTGAATATGATAAAACCTCAAACATCTCTTGCCAATCCATCTCCTCAAGGAAACTCTGTATTTGGAAAAGGAGGTGGCAACTCCCCACCAGTAAACATAGTTGCCTTTATAATTCCTAATAAAGGCGCAACAAATCAGGCAGGTGCAGGAAACAATTTTGGACAATTTATACAACAAATTATACAAGGACTAACAGGGCAAAGTGGCAGACCTCAAGCACGACGACCAATGCCATCTATGCAATGTAGCACCCCACAAGCTGCTCAACCAAATTGTATAATAAATAATAATTTTATAGGTAATCAAATGTCTATAGGGGCAGGTTCAACTGGAGGAATGCGACCGCAGATGGGTATGTCTCCATCAGTTGCAATGGGCAGCCCAATGTCTATAGGTGCTGGATCAGTTGGAGGAATGCAGTCACAAATAGGTATGAATCCAACCGTTACAATGGGTCATCCAATGTCTATAGGAGCAGGATCCATTGGTGGCTTATCCTATCCACCAATGGGACAACCTTCAATGGCAGGAAATCCAATGTATCCACCAATAGGTATGCAACCAGCAAGAACAAGGCCAGTACCTGGCATGCCTATATACCCTGAAGTAGGTGGAACTCCATTACTCCCGGCAGCTCCCGGAACTATCGGAATAGGCTCTGCTGGGCAATATCCTCCACCAACAATGATTTAAGTTAAAAAATAACTATAAAACAAACACCCCAAGTGAAAATTAAACCTCAGTAAGAAGGACTCGTTACGGTTTTAGCACACAAAGTAAAGGCTATCTTTTTGATTAAAGATAGCCTTTACTTCTGTAATGTTTTTTGTTTACATTTTTTAATAAAAATTTTATACACTACACCAATACAAAGATTCACTCCTATATAAATATAACTAATAAAGTTTATATCAAATTTTATTTTTATTATATTTTTGAACAATTTAAAATAAAAAGAAGGAAATTTTTTTTATTTTAGTGTTTTAATAGAACTGTGAAAAAAATATACACACTCTCTCTCAATGTAGTAACTCTCTCAATATAGCAAGTTTAACTCGAATTCCGCAAGAAAGGAATGTACGAGTTTAGAGGTTTGAAAAAACCTCTTTTTTTATTTTGTTCTTGTACAAGTTAGTCACTTTTTATCAGCTACTTACTTTAGATTTACATGGGACCAGCTGAACCTGACATACCAATATTTTTATTTTTATATTAAAATATCTCATGAAATTTATATCATTTTAACGCAAGAATTTTATTGACATATGTTATACAAAAATAAAACATTAAATTTTATTATTATCTTAATAATTTATCTATTATTAATTACTCCATTTACATATTTCTTGGGTTCAATTTTTGATGCCAAGTTACTCTATAATTACAAAGATATTATTTGTGGAGCATTACTTATACCAACATTTTTCAGCTTAAAATTCAATGCAAATCTTATTTTGCTTGGAATATATTTTATTTGCATCTCATTATATGCATTTATACTGGGCAAAACAAACATAGACATATTATTTTATTTACTTTCAGTAAGGGAATTCACACTATTTCCACTTGCCTACTTGATCACAGGCTATTATTTGTCTATTGATAATCCCCAAAAATTTTATAAATTTTTATATATATTTATAGGTATTTGTTTTTCTTTAACACTGTTTTACATAATTATATGTCCACATGATTCATTCAGTAGTGCATTAAGACTAAGATCATTCTGGGAGAGAGAGCATGAATGCGCAATAATAAGCGGACTTTTATTTATCATTATTTATATAAACAAATTAAATCTATTTTTCAAGCTGCCAATGCTATTCACTTCCGCATCCTTAATGTTTCTATCAGGCAGCAGGTCTGTCATATTTGGACTTATCTTTGTTATTGCACTAATTGAATTAAAAAATAAAAACTGGCTAAAATGCTCACTCCTACTCCTAAGCTTTATGAGCATACTAGCTTTATTCCCTTACACATCCCTGGCAAACAGAACTCTTGCGTATAATTTAAACCCAAGAATACAACAATATACATTAGCTAAAGAAAGCCTTCTGCAAAGCAAACTAATGGGAATAGGATCAGATAAGTACGGAAGAGTTGGTAGTCACATAAAAGAGTTCAAGATTAAGAACAAAGCCACTACTACTATGGATAGTTCAATAATTAAATACTCTCTTAACTATGGAATTTTTTATATAGTTCCTTTTATTTCTTTTCTTATGCTTATATTGTTTATGTTTATAGTATCACCTGTTAAAGATACTCAAACTTATTCAATTATCATCTTTTCAATAGTTATTGGGTTAGTCACAGGTAAACTTGGAGCATACCCGTTAAATTTAATTTTTTATACGTGCATTGGCTTTATTTCCAGCAAAATAAAAATAATCAATTCTCAAGGGGCAAGCTATAATGTATAATATTATGTATTTAGTACCATCGTTAAAGAATAAAGGTCCTAGCAAACAGCTAATATACTTATTAGAGAACCTGGACAAAACTTTATTCAGCCTCATTGTGATATCATTAACAAACAATGCTGATGAAAATATTCTTAATGAATTAAAATTAAATAATATAAACGTAATAAGATTAAATCAAAATATAATAAAAACAATAATGACGCTAGGCTTAAATAAAGCTCTAACCGCAAACAAGGCTGATATTATCCACTCTCAAGGTCTTTTAGCAGATTGGATAGTTTTTATGTTATTTAAAAAATTACCCCGGATAATAACTTTAAGAAATTATCCTTACCAGGATTACCCACCCAAATTTGGACAACTGAAAGGTAATTTACTGGCCAAAATACACTCACAAATTATTAAATCATCAAATAACCGTATAGCTTGTTCTAAAAGCATTGCAAAAGAATTTTATAAAAACCTTGGGCTTAAAGCAGAGATTATACATAATGGGGTAGATTTATCTCAATTTAAACCCATTAATAAAGAAAAAAAATCACAATTAAGAAAAAAACTATCCTTATCTATAGAGAAAAAACTATTCATTACCTGTAGTAATTTAATTATGCGAAAAAATCTACAACTAATTATAGAAGCATTTAACCAAATCAAAAATACAAACTTGATGCTGGTTATAGTTGGCTCAGGCAGTGAATATAAAACTTTGTTAGAGCTGGCAAAGGGCAATCCCAATATTATTTTTACCGGTGCTAAAAACAATAAAAATAATATTATTGAATACTTGCAAGCCAGTGACTATTATATATCCGCATCCCTTGCCGAAGGCATGCCAAATTCGATTTTAGAAGCTTTATCATGTGCTCTTCCCTGCATTCTTTCAAATATACCTTCTCATAAAGAAATTTATAATCTTATACCCAATGCAACCTTGCTTTTTGATATTAACAGTCAAGAAGACTTAATATCAATAATTGAAGAATCCGAAAATAACTTATGCTCTCCATTGCCCGAAGCAACATTAGACAAGGTTAAATCTAAATTTGATGCTAAACAAATGGCAAAAAAATATCAAGATTATTATTTAAAGGTATTATCAGACAATGACAAACTATAACAAACTGGAGCGTAGGCTATTAAATTTATTTAACTCAACTCCTCATTTTAGGAATAAAATAAAGTATTCTTATGCGGGTTTGTCATATCTTTTTAATAAAAAAAATTATAAATATCTCATTCACCCCCAGGCATCGATAAAAAAGCTTTCAAAATCTAAAGAGGAATCTTTTTGGGGATATTATAATAAATCGCCGATTAATAATGATAATTTTCTTTGTCATTCGATAAGTTCTAATTTAAATAAAATTAATATATTATTAAACAATAAGATAATTGCTGACTCTAACTGCTGGAATTATCAACAAGGCAGCATGTTAAACTGGCTAAATAGCAATGAAATTATATTTAACGACCTACAAAACAATAAATATATTTCTAAAATTATTAATATAAACAATCTAAGCGAATATATAATAGATTTTCCAATATATTCAATATCTCCTAATAAGCAATCTGCTTTATCTTTAAATTTTTCCAGGCTGGCAAAGCTAAATTCGCCTTATGGATATTATAACCTCAATTATCATAATATACCTAAATATAGCAATAACGATGGTGTCTATCTGATTGACTTATTAAACGGAACTCATAGTTTAATATTATCTTTTGAAGATATAATTAATTTTCAACCCCAAAAAACAATGCAAAATGCTTGGCATAAAATAAATCATATAGAGATAAGCCAGGATAGTAACAAATTTATGTTTATACACAGATGGATAAACAATGGTAATAAGCTTAGCAGATTAATAATTGCTGATATCAACGGTAATAGTATATACTCTCCTGATACAGATGGAATTGTTTCTCACAGCTGCTGGAAAACACCTGATGAAGTTATAAGTTGGTGCAATAAAAAAGAATTAGGCTTAAATTATTATAATTTTGACATCAAAACAAATGAATATAATATAATAGGTAAGAATAAACTTATACAAGACGGACATGCCAGCGTGTCAAAATGTAAAACCTGGCTTTTAACTGATACTTATCCTGATAAATCTCGTATGAGCAAGATATTACTTTATAATCTAAAAAATAAAAATCTAATAATATTGGGTGAATTCTACACGCCATTAAAATATTTTGCTAACTCCAGATGTGACTTGCACCCCAGGTGGAATCCTGACTTTAATTGCATTACTTTTGATGGGACCTTTGAAGGAAAACGGCAAATTTATGAAATTGATTTAAAGAATATTAAAAAATATTAAGTTTGTTATGATATATAAACAGAGACTATTGTATATATCTCGGATATCTTATTGGCTGTACCTCTATATCTTTTTCATTAAAAAGCAAATTCTTCAAAATTCTTTTATTTAAAGTCAAGCAATTTTTTAAAAAAATTTGTGTTTATAATATTGGAGATAAGGATGAAGTAAAAGAAAAACTAAAAAGGGTAAGAATATAGGCTAATTAAGAACGAAGTTTTAAATTACAAAATGAAATAACGCTGTAAAAACGTTAAACGACTTTTCAAAGTACTTAATAATGCTTGAAAAGATCACCTATAAAGTTAATTGATAGCAGTATAAATAATAGTGAATTAAAAAATGATAGGGAAATAACCGCTATAAATAAGGTAACGCGGAAAATAGGGAATAAATAGGGAAGTAAGATATTTTAGTGCGCAGAATGCACGGGATTCAAAAATTAAATAGGAACAGGAATTTGGACGAGTAAGTTTAGGAAGCTCTCATTCATTTAAAAAGAATTGCGAAAAAATACTTCATATACCTTAATACCTTAATATACCTCATAGCTTATACAACCGGGTGACAATGTCACCTCTTTTTATTGGGGCTGGTCAGCACCTTTTATTGTTTACGGTTTAGTCATCAATTGGCTTGAGATGTATAGATTAATTGTTGATGCACTACAAATATATTGGTGGAGTTTGATTAGTGCTTTTTGTACGGAAAACGTGACTTATTTTATAGCTTTTAATTTTTTACGATTTTTAAAGTCCCAAAAATAACAACTTTTTATGCATAATTTATTTTTGGGTGAATAATAAAATTTAGGCTTTATCATTGATAATTTATGAGCGTAGGTCATAAATATAATGCCGGAAAATACAACTAAAGACCCGTACATTGCCAGTGAGCTGGGTATTTGTTTTATCGAAATAAACGCCACAAGCATTGCCAAAAATGGACTTACATAGCAAACTGTTGATAATGTAGATGCGGAAAACTTTGACAATAATTTGGCCCACAGAATATAAACTATTGCGCTCGGAAATATACCCAAATAAAAACCTGCAAAAATAGAATTAACTGATGCCGCCTGAAATTCCTTGATAAAACCTGGTGTAAAAACAAGCAAAAATAATGTACCTGACCATACAAAATAACAGGTAAGTTCAAAAGGCGTATACTTTTTCATCAATTGTTTTTGATTAAGGTCAAATAAACTAACAACTATAGCTGCACATAATAATAAAATTGTACTACTGCCAAATATAATGCCATTATTTTCACCTAAAGAAACTAATATAATACCTAAAAAGCAAATTGAAATACCAATCCACTTATAAACATTAATTAATTCCTTATAAATAAAACTAGAAAATATTGCTATAAAAATAGGATAAGTATTAAGTAATAAGCTGGCTACCCCAGCTGTACAATGTTGCTGCCCATACATAAGCAGTAAGTGGTATATTGTTATACCGACAAAACCACTCAATATAAGTATAGGAATATCATTTTTTTTCGGAATACGTAGTTTTTTCCTAAAAGACAACAGTATTAAGATTATAGAAGCAACTCCAAAGCGAAATAACGCTAATCCTCCCGGAGAAAACTCCTGTAATGCAATTGTAATTTCAGTAAAAGTAAATGACCACACAAATAATATAAAAAGGACGTTAAATACCGCAAATAAATTATCCTTATTGGGCATACCTACACCTATTCAATTTTATAAGTCTATCTACAATATTAAGTTTAAACTTTTTTTTTCAACTTATCAATACTACACCTGCTATAAATAAAGAAATATAAAGAAAAATTTTCTGAAATTATACATATATGTCTAAAAATCAATATTTATAATCTTCTATGTTTTTTATTTTGGTATTATCATTGATTTGAGCATATGTATACTATTTTATAGCAACTAATAAGCTATGCTATTTATTCTCAAACTTTTATGAGGTATAGATATAGCATTAACAATTTAGTTAACATTTTAAAAACATAAAATCTAACTTTAGTAGTCTTATCGCCTATAAATAAAGGGAAAATCAAAATCAAGTAATATTTATGCTTGCTTATATAGGCTTATACAAGGTTTTAACAAATATTATACCCTATTAAGATAGTAAAAAAATGATAAAATTTTACTGACAAATTTAATATCCATCTATTATTAACTACACTGACAATTTTTGTAACAAACTGTTGCAGTTTATCCTAAAAGCCCAACTAATTAAGGGAAATCAGGTAAAATATTTAAGTGATACATAAAAAGTATATGGAGAAAACATGTTTGAAAACTTAACCGATAACGCACTAGAATACTCATTAGGTTTTAACAAAACAGGTCAATTAATTAACAATAAAAAAGGATCAATGGAGCTTATATCTTTAAGAGGAAACTTTGTAAAGAAAAAAGCAAAATGCTTTTTGGCACATAATTACAAACAAATATAAAATAGACTTAACTTATAGAATCTAATTTTTAATTGATTAGCAGTATAAAAAATATCGGTTAACATAGAATACAGTGAGGGCATAAATTTTGCTAGATAAAATAAAAGAAAAAGTCGCAAACATTGAGCAATATTTAATTGATGTAAGGCGCTATCTGCATCAACACCCAGAACTCTCCGGTAAAGAAGTTAATACAGCAAATTATATATATAAAAACTTAACTGAAGCAGGCATAGACACAGAAATAATAAAAACAGAGACAGGACCGGCTGTAGTTGCATGCCTACGCACAGCTAACAGCAATGATTTCATTGCATTTCGAGCAGACACTGATGCATTGCCTATTAATGATCAAAAAACTAAACCTTACAAATCACAATGCCCTGGTATTATGCACGCTTGCGGACATGATTTTCATACAACATCAGTACTGGGTACAGCTTTAGTATTAGCGGCATTTAAAAATGATTTAAAGCTAAATGTAAAGTTCATTTTTCAACCCGCTGAAGAGATTCCTCAAAGCGGTGCATCTTCATTGGTTAAAAAAGGTATTATAGACGATATAAGAGCAATTTGGACAATACATTCATATCCTGCCCTAAAAGCAGGTGAAATCTCCATAAACTCAGGTTATATAAATGCATCCATCGATACTTTTAAAATAGAAATCATTGGTAAAGGCGGCCATTCTTCCACGCCACACTTGACAAAAGACCCAATATTTATTTCAAGTCAAATATTAACCTGCTTATATTCAGAAATACCCAGACATGTAGATCCTTTAACCCCTACAGTTATATCAGTGGGCAAACTAAAAGCCGGTACAGCCTCTAATGTAATACCTGAATCCGCTTTTATGGAAGGAACACTCAGGACCTTTGACGAAAAAAACAGACACAAAATAAAAGGTTTAATAAATCAGAAAATGCAAAATATTGCCGATTCCTTTGGTGTAAAAATCAATATAATATGGTATTCATCGCAAAGCGCAGTATTTAACAATGAGTTTCTTGCAGATATAACACTAAATTCAGCGCATTCATTCATGGAAGCCGAACAAATACATACAAAAATCCCACCTTCAATGGGAGCTGAAGACTTTTCCAGATACCTTGATTACTCGGCAGGTATGCTAATTAGAATAGGCACCGGCGGCAAAAATTGTTCATATCCATTGCATAGCTGCAGGTTTGATATAAATGAAGATGCCATAAAAACAGCTGTTACGCTTTTGAGCTTTGTACCTTTTGAACTACAAAACAAATTAGAAAACATACAAACATTAGATGGTACAAAATACCTGTCTTAAATAATTAAGAAATAATATCTTTAAATTTTATATATATTACAAATACCAAAATAAGTGATGACTTCGTTAAGTTTTTGTAACATTTTTACATTTTAATATCAATTTTTTCAATTTTTGGCATTATATACATATTTACAATTTATTTTAATGATATCAATATTTTTTCTTTTTTTACTTATAATATAATAATAAAAGAATTATTTAAAATAAAAAATAAATTCTTTAAAAACTCTCTCTCTAAGATATACCTGAACACAAGTATAAAAAATAAATTAAATTATAGGATTTAACATACCCGGGAGTAATAATGTTAGGATTAAGACATTTAAGAAAAATGCGTTCTTCTCCTTCTGAAAGACAAAGAAAAAGACAAGAGCAACTACCGCGACCAAAATCAGAAAATGACCTGGAAGAGATTAGAAATTTCAAGCGACAGCTATCTCAGGGACCTGATACGATAAAACCAAGAAGAAATTTATCTCACCGCATAAAGGGACTCTTTTTACCAACAGAATCAAAAGTAATACCAAACTTTCATGAAGTTGCCCCTAATAAGTTATATAGGGGTGTAGTGCCTGCAACATCAAAAATATTATTGGAATTGAAAGACAGGGGTATAACTACAGTAATAGACTTAAGAAATGATAAATCTTCTGACCCCAAAGAGCTTGAGGGTGAAAAACGATGGCTAAATGGATTAGGAATAAAGTATGAAAACATTCAAATGACAGCTAAAGAAGCTCCTATGCAGTCAGATATTAAAAACTTTTTAGACCTAATTGAAAAGTCTGGAGAAAATGAGGTTTTTTACGTACATTGCAAACAAGGAATAGACAGAACAGGTGTAATGGCAGCAGCTTATATGGTTACAAATGGTTCATCAGCCGAAGAAGCCTACAAGGAAATGAAAAATTGTGGTTATGACCAGATGCATAAAAGAAAGTTTAAAGAACAAAAGCACTATGTTAAGTATGGAGGACTTGAAACAGATCTTGCTATATTAGGTAAAAAAATTAAAATAGATGAGCACTTCATACCATTGCCCAAAAATTATAATAAAAAAAAAATTAAACTTTTAAAAGAAAAAACAATGAACAACATAGCAAAACTTGAAGAACTTGATAGTACTGAAATTATAGACAAACAATTAAAACGCCTGAGAAACTTTTTATCAACACTGCTAGAAGCTTTAAAATATAATAATACTTTATTTAAAATTTAGTTAGAATATTTTTATAGACCAAAATGGAGAGAAGACTAATGAAAACAAGTTTAAATTTATTACCTGTAGCAAGCTATTTTAATAAGCAAAAAGTTAGTTTTTCAGCGGATGAAAAAAAGAGTGCATCAATTAAGCATATTGAAAGTAAATATGGAGAAAAAGGAATTATTTACCAGGAACTTAAAGATAATGGTATTGAGTCAGTTTCTTTTTTTGACCCTAAAGAACTAAAAAAATCCAGCACGGCATCTACTTCATATGAATTTACCGTTAGAAGAAAGACCGATAATGGATTTACTACTATTATTGATTACTTAATGCCGGCAGGGCAACGAGAGTCAACACTTGAAGACGTTAAAGTTAAAAAAATAGAATTTTTAAAATTTGCAATAAATAAATATATGGAAAGCCTTAAAAAACAATTGAAGCAAATATCAGTAGATGCAAAGAGTAAGATTGATATACGTATAGCTGAATTGAGCTTTTTTATAAAAAAAATTTAAAATAATATAATAAATATCATTTTGCAATATATCAATTTTTATCTGCACAGCTTTTTTCATTTAAAAGATTTTTTATGTTGGCAATTTCTTCTTTTAAATCTAATATATCTGCTTTATTATTTAGTAATATTTTTACTAAATCAGTTATTGAGCTGTTTATATCTCTGGTTAATTCTTCAATAAGCTCATTCCTATTCTTTTTTAAGTTAAAATCTCCTCAAATTATTTAGAACTCGACTAACTGCTACCATTTTGTGGTAGTATTTATTTAAATATACATTTCAAGTTTTCCCTAATTTCGGTTAGGGCTTAAATTATTTTTGAATAATTTGATTTTGTATTTCTATTTTTTAACTGATTTTATATTACAGCATTTTTAAAAATGTGTCAAGGGTGAAAAAATCTGGAGGCTTGTTTTAAGCTATGTCTTATTTACAAAAAAATATAGAAAAAATACTAAAAAAGAATAACATTACTATTTACAAGGCAAGCCAACTAATACAAGTAGATGATGGTGCCCTTTACAGAATGGTTAGAGGTCGTTCAAGTTTTTCTAAAAAATATATTGAGAAAATTGTACCTTTGCTGGAAGTTTCAAGAGAAGAATTTGAAAGCTGGATAATTGCTGATAAATATCCTAAAGAACTGATAAAAAAAGCCGTTTCAGTTAAAAAAAATCCACCAGCACCCGTTGAAATACCCCAACAAAAAACAAAAGTTACTAAATCACCAATATTAACGGCTAAAATTGATAAATTAATTATTGAAAAGCAATTATCACGAACAAAATTAAGCAAATTACTTGAATACGATCAAATAACATTAAATAGAATGATTCGAGGCACGCATAAAATATCAGGGACAGTCATAGAGGGGTTATCCGGGGTGCTGGAAATACCGCAAGAGGATATTAATTCTTGGGTTCTGGCGGATAAATACTCGCTAGAAGTACTATTGATGGCGTGGGATGTCTGTAAATCAGAGGATGATACTTTGTATTCTTAAATTGCTATCAGTAAAACTTTTATTTATAATAATTTTTGTAAGCATCAGTATTCGACTGATCACTACCATAATTAATACGTACATTGAAAATAAAATAAAGCTGGATAAATCTATTTCGATAGACGTTTGGCTTCCTAGGTGCATTCAAGCCTTTATCTCCTTTTAATAAAGGCTTACGCATTGCAAAGGTTGGCAACTTTGTATTAGTCACAGACTGCCTAGGAAGGAGTAAAATTTAATGGCGTTTAAGCTTTCAGATAAAGCTTTTATAGCTTTACTGCTGGTAGCTGTTTTTGTATTTTTGGTACTTATATACAAAGATACCGCTGCGATCACAGCGATACCAGTACTAATCACTTTAACAAAATTGCTTAGGTAATTTTGTTACCGGGTGGGGAGTAGCCGCTCCCTTTATCCAGTTTTATTTTATTATATATTATAAAATACTTTTTATGTAAAGTTAACCCTTTAAAGTGTCTTTTTTAAGCTTTTTTAATAAATTCAGGATTTTTTTATTTAGAAATGTTACAAAGTTAGTATTTCATTATTTTTTGAGTTCTCAAATATTCTATAAAATGTTAAAATATATAATAAATAGATAAATTGTAAATATATTTAAATTTTAAAATTTTGTATAAGAGACCTTAAAGGCTATAAAAAATGAAATTAACACATTACATTAAAAATTTATGCTTTATTTTATGGAATATGATTGCATTTCTATGCCCGATTATTTCTTTAAAAACTGTTGAGATAAAGCAAAAGCATATTTTTTCACTTTTTGTAGTTGTTTATAGGTATTTAACCGCTAATTATAAGATTTTAAAAGCATTTATAAATATTAAAATATTAAAAAATAAAAATAATAACACTGCCGGAACCCCGGCAGCCCTAAACTATACAAATAAAAACAATATCTCTAAATTAAATAGAGTTATTGACAGTTGTACATTAGCAAATAAAGCTTTAAAAAGCTTTAAATTATTCTATATCAAGAGATTAAAGGATGCGCTAGCCACGCAAAATTTAATTTCCAAGCACTATTTTATCCGCTTATGGGATAAGTGTGCCTTTTTATACCCTTTTTGTAAGCAAAAATCATTGCAGTCAATAAATCTTTAATTTTTACGCAACACACAATTGAATATTTTTTTTGGCTCTCTTTAAGGCTAAAAGAAGCGG
>JANQLL010000224.1 GCA_028280605.1 Candidatus Gastranaerophilales bacterium | reverse complement strand
CCACTAAAATACTTTTCAGATTATTAAATCGAGTTAAAGTTATTAAAATAAACTATTCTCTGAAAAGAGTAATCTGAAATTTAATTGATGAGCAGTATAAATACCAGAACGTAAAATATTTTTCTTATTTTATGACTGCTTGATTATTAGCAATTAGTAAGATAAAAGGTTATATGATGTAAGGTAGATTAAACAAGGAGTAATATATTATGGGTACGCCACCTTCTTTTTATAACGCTCAATGGCAACCGGCAAGTGGCCGACAATACGTCCCAACTTCAATGCCGGATACATTTAGTCCTGAACTTAATGTATTTCAATATTTAACTCCAAGGTTAGATAATCTTGATCGTTTAATTACTGCAGGATTAACAACCGGTAATGTAGATGAAACACTGTTAAATACCGAAATGGCTAGAACAAGCTTAGCTATAAAAAATCCTTTTGCTAATGTAAATTCACCAACTCTCATCGCTAAAGAACATGCCGAGCTTAAGAGATATTCTAAAATGATGGGTGATCCCGGAGATTTTCCGCCAATAAAAGCAGCAGCTAAAGTTGACGATGACGGTAACGCTGATAAAGATGCTACAAAAACAACCCCTCTACATCCTTCTAGCAGTGTTGATAACAACGATGATGACGATGGTGGCGCTGATAAAGATTCTACAAAAGCAACCCCTCTACATCCTTCTAGCAATGTTGATGACGATGCTAAAGATACTAAAAAACCAGTATCTCTAACAGATATACTTCCAAAACATCTATTAGATTTTAATCCGGCAGATTTAATGGGTACTAAGCCAAAATTTCTGCTTACAGCACACAGTGCAGATGGTACCAGTGGTGGTGTTAAAGATAGCCCAAAGGATGGTGTTAAGGATGATAAAAAGGATTAATCAGGATACATTCAAATTATCCATCCTTCTCGCATAGCCCTTACAACGGCTTGTGTCCTATCATCAACAGAAAGCTTTTGTAATATATTTCCAATATGCGCTTTGACCGTATATTGGCTTACGCAAATTTTTTCAGCTATTTCAATATTATTCAATCCGTCAGCCAAGTGTTGGAGAACCTCAAGTTCTCTATCTGTCAATGGAGCTTCTTTTTTCGGTTTTAAATTCTCATCCGGATCGTTAAATTGAAGCATTTTATTTAGCACAACTTTAGTAACAGCCGGATCTAACCATACACCACCTTGCGCAATATTTTGAATAACAGAAGTCAAATTCTCAGGCTTTATATCTTTCAGGCAATAAGCATCTGCTCCTGCAATAAAAGCATTGAGTACTTCCTGCTCATTTGAATGAGAAGTTAATATTATAATTTTAATATCCTGATTAGCTTCTTTTATCGCACGAGTTGCTTCAATACCGTTTATATCTGGCAGGCCCAAATCCATAAGTATAACATCAGGATTTAAAGATGCTGCCATATCTATAGCTGTTTGACCATATTCAGCTTCAGCTACAACTTTCAAATTAGAATTTTCTTCAAGAGCTATTTTAAGACCAATCCTTGTTAAAGCGTGATCTTCCACTATGATTAAGTTTATCCCTTGAGTCATTTTTATCTCCCCCAACCCCCTAGCAAGGGGCTATTCTTTATTTTGAGCCTGCTTACATTATTCGTAAATTTTAACACAAAACTGAAACTTGCTACCATTGTTCTTCTCACTCTCCGCCCATATTTTACCGCCATGTGCTTCCACAATTTGCTTGGATAAATATAACCCCAAGCCGGTGCCTATTTTTCTCAAATTGTTAACTTCTTTAGAGTATCTTTTAAACAAATTACTAATATAAGAATCAGCAATTCCAATTCCGTTATCTTCAATAATAACAACAACATTATTGTCTTCTTGTTTTGTAAAAACTTTTATAGTACCATTATTGGGTGTATAAGTGATAGCATTGTTAATAAGATTAATTATAACTCTTTTAAATTCTTGCTTATCAGCATTTATATTAATATTTTCAATATGCGGAGTAAATGTAATAAAGTGCTCTTTTTGTTTTAACAAAGGCATCAAATCTTTTATCGAATCAGTTATTACAGAACAAAGATCAACTTTCTTTAAAACCAAATTATACTTACCGGCTTCATATTTATAAGTATCCAAAATAGTATTAACCATACGCAAAAGATCTTGATTACTGGATATTAAATGCTCAGTAATAAAACTCTGTTTCTCGCTCAACACTCCATAAGAGCCTTTTTTCATGTATTCCAAATTCTGAACATTAGCCAGAATAGGTACTTTTAAGTCATGAGTTAAGGTAGCAACAAAATCTTCTTTTATCTTATCCAATTCTTTTTTTTCAGTAACATCTCTCAAAATCAACACATAATTATTAGTTATCTGAGGATTAGAGTCTGATTTCATAGTTGAGCAGTTTATATCAAGATAATATTTTTCATTAGTTTGCTCATTAATTACTTGAGCATTGGTTATAGCCCGCGGTAATTCTTCAAGATTATTTTCTGTTTTGTTAATTAATAAAATATCTTTTAGCTTCTTGCCGATAATTTGACTTTTATCAAGACCTTTCCACTTACAAATTTGAGGATTGGCTGATTTTATTTCAAACTTTTTATCTATTGTCAAAATACCGTCTGTAGAGCTATTGATAATCATTTCAAGCTTATCATGCTGCTGAATCAAAAGCCGGTTATAAGACTTGACCTCCTGACTTCTTTTTAATAAAGCCTGGGTCATCTTATTAAATGCTTGTGCTAAGTACCCAATCTCATCCTCAGAGCTAACTTCAACTTTTTGTGTGAAATCACCTTTTTCGATTGAGTTTGTTGCTTTTATTATTTTAAGGATAGGACTCGCAATTATACGCGAAAATATATAAGCCAGACTTGTCCCCGCTAATGCGGACACTAAAGCCACTTGAAATATCAAGTGATTGTTTTTTGCAGTTAATTTGTCAAGTAGCGATTCACTGACTTCAGGGCCTATACTCTGGTAAAAAAGCGTAGTTGAGGATATTGTCAAAACACTCAGAGGTAAAATAGATGCAAACAGAAAATAGGCCAGCAACCTTGTTCTTATATTAACTTTTATGTTTAATTTTTTCATTTTTTATACTACTCATTAATTTAATAAGGAATAAACAAAAAAGCATTTTTGTTTAATTTTTTATCTACCCCCAACCCCCTAGCAAGGGGGCTATTCTCTACTCTTTTCAAAATTAGTATACTTAAATTACATATTATTATGAAGAAAAGCATTATAAGTTCTACGTGAAGCTTTAATAATAAACTGTTTTGCACTGTAAGAATTCCAAGGTCTATTTGCCATTATAACAATAATATATTTTCTTCCGCTTGGCATGGTTACAACTCCGGCATCTCCTAACATAGAACCGATATCACCTGTTTTATGATAAAAATCAGCTCTGCTTCCACGAGGTATACCTGCTCTAATCAAGCTGGTATTTCTAACTTTACTCATAATTTTTATAATATTTAGTTTGCTATTAAAGTCAAGAAAATTAGTTTTTTCTATATTATAAAGCATTGTTGCAATTTCTTTTGGAGTAGAGACATTAGTTCCTTTTAAGTCAGGTAACCAATTTGCAATATAACTTTTATTTAAACCCCATTGCCGCATAGCTTTATTAAGCTCATTTGACCCGCCAAGCTTATACAAAAGCATATTAGATGCAGTATTATCACTACTTCTTATCATTAATTGAGCTAGATTCTTAACAGAAAAACTTGTCCCGGACTTCAAATACTGCAGACTACCGGAACCAATAGCTTTTTCAAAATCATGCATTGGCAAAGTTTGACTTAAGTGAATATCACCCTTCTCAATTTGCTTAAACAGTTCCAATAAGATCGAAATTTTAATAATACTGGCTGTAGCAAATTGCTTATCTCCATTGATACTTACATAATTACCTGTAGCAAAATCCCAGATAAAAATACCCGGCTCAATAGAACTGTATTGTTTTGCCAAATAATTAAGAGTATGTGTAAGCGTATGCATAGAATCCTTTATTTCAATAGGCTTCATCATACGACTTTCATTGCCAGATACGGGCTTAATAGTTTTATGATCCAAGAATAAATTATTAGCTAAATATTTATTAGTTTTATTTAAAAAATTCATTTTAGCATCAGGAAAAAACTTGCTATCCGTAAAATACTGGTCATATAACTCTTCACTATACTCTGGAATTTTTATTGCACTATTTTTGATTCTATTAATAAACAGATGATTATAAGTATTGATAAATATCTTCGGCAATGCAAAAAGCAGTATTAAAAATAAAATAGTAAAAAATCTCAATCTAGCCATTTTTTGTTGCTTGATTCTTTTTTTACGTAACCTTTTTTTATATGCTTCGTGATAATTATACCTTTGTTTGCAGGTATTATATCCTGCATGACGGCTAATCTGACCAGACAACTTTTAACTCCCCAATCTCATATAATTATATATAATACCTCAGGATTACCATAAAGGTAAGGTTTATAAAAAAAAATTAACCCGAGGATGTAGTCTGATTGATTAAAATTTTGAGATAATGAAAGAGTTTTTTGATTTCAATTTAAAAAAAAGTCCTACTTTTTAAGTAGGACCTTCAAAGGTTTTATCAAGCAGATTTATTTCTTTTTGCTTTTCTTAATCTGTTTATTAATATCTTTCCACTTTTCTTTTTCAATTTGCGATGCTTTTTGAGTTTGCCGTTTGGAAAGAAAATCAAGTTCATTTTTCATTTTAAGATAATTTTTCAAACGACCTTTATCTAATAACCCGTTAGAAATTGCATCTTTAACGGCACAGCCCGGCTCCGTATCATGTTTGCAGTCGCTAAAACGACAATTTTCAGCAATAATTTCTATATCTTCAAAATACTGATTTAATCCATCATCAACGTCCCAGAGCTGAAGTTCTCGCATTCCCGGGGTGTCAACTATTAATCCGCCATCTGGCAAAATATACATTTCTCTAGTTGTTGTTGTATGTTTGCCTTTTTCAATATTTTTACGAAGAGTGTCGGTTTCAATGATTTCATTGCCCATTAACTTGTTAATAAGAGTAGATTTTCCTACTCCTGATGAGCCGATTAATGCTACAGTGCTGCCTTTTTGCAAATATTGCCTAAGGATTTCTATTCCCTGATTTAGTGTGTTGCTAATAACATGTATACTTGTGTCAAAGGCAATAGCTTTAACCTGATATAAAATATCATCCAAATTATTGCATAAATCTGATTTTGTAAGGACAATAACTGGATTTGCTCCGGTATGCCACACCATAGTTAAGTACCGCTCAATTCTTCTTGGGTTGAAATCATAATTAAGAGAGCTGACTATGAAAACAGTATCAATATTTGAAGCTAATATTTGCTCTTGAGTAACATTACCTGCTATCTTGCGAGAAAATTTGCTTTTTCTGGGCAAAACCTTATGAATCACTGCCTTGTCTTCATTTTCGATTTTTTCAAAAACAACCCAATCGCCAACAGCAGGATAGTCTTCTCTATCAACGCTGTTATTTCTGAATTTTCCGCTAACAGTTGCAAATAGTTCACCGTACTCAGAGAGTAAGAAATAACTGTTTTTATTTTCAGAACAAATTCTGCCAACATCTAAACCTTGCCGGCTAAATGACTTTAAATGCTTATCACAAAAAGCATTCCATCCTAATTTATTTAAATCCATTGTTAAAATTCCTCTTTTTTACTATCTACACAATAGCCGCAGAAGAATCATTTATACAGCTCATTAATTAAATTTCAGATTACTCTTTTCTTGAGAATAGTCTAATTTATTAAATTTAACACGATTGAATAATCTGAAAAGTATTTTTGAGTTAGTATATATTTAATTTTTGATTCTGCGACTTAGCTAAAAAGCAGAATCTGTAACAATATCCGTTTTGTACAAAAAACACCTTTGATTTTTATCACTATATTATTTATTATAACTGTTTTTGTAAATTTTTCAATCTTTAGAGTAAGTATATCATTATCACCGTTTACTTTATTTTAGTGGGAGTATACTTGGCTAGCATATTTTTTTTGTTAAGCAATGTTACTTTCTACTATTCAAGAGCCTGCGGAAATTTCAAAAAAATGTTAGAATATATAATAAAGATATAAAATACAAATACATTAAAGTTTTAACTTTTTACAGAAGAAACCTAAAGGCTATAAAAAAATGAATTTAACAAGCTACATCAAAAATCTATTCATTATTGTGTGGAACATTATAGCACTACTATGCCCAATTTTTGCCCCACACAATCCAGACAGCAAGAAAAAGCTTTCTTTTTCAGCCTTTCAGCATATTGATATGTATTTTTATAATATATATTTATTTTTAAAAAAATTAAAAAAGAAAATAATAATAAATAAAAAGAATAAAGCTGATGTAACATCAGCACAAACTGCTAATAAAAATAAAAAACAAGCATTAAATATGCTTGGTATCAACAATCAAGTATCAAACAACTTATTAAATCTTTTAAAATCATTGTCCTACAAGATATTAAAGGATGCGCCAGCCACGCAAAATTTAATTTCAAACTTAAAACAGCACTTTATCCCCCTGGGGGCAATGGTTGTTGTATATCAATCACTGTTGCTTCAGTTAGACTTAAGCTATATCAAAGCTTGTAGCCATGACCTAAAAAAGGTGATGACTATCACCCAGGATAAGTGTGCCTATTTATACCCCTTTTGTAAGCAAAAATCATTGCAGTCAATAAATCTTTAATTTTTACGCAACACACAATTGAATATTTTTTTTGGCTCTCTTTAAGGCTAAAAGAAGCGG
>JANQLL010000202.1 GCA_028280605.1 Candidatus Gastranaerophilales bacterium | reverse complement strand
GGAGTAGCAGCGCTCTCTTCCATTCTGACACTCAATGAAATCCTAAATGAAGGTGTTTTAAAACCATTAAGAGAAAAAGTAGGTGTAGATAAATTAATTGGCATTTACAGAAATTCTACTATACTTTTCGGATTAGCGTACATTGTTCAAAAGGTAGCTGGGCAAGATAATAAGTCTGATTCTTCAAAAAATAGTACTATTAAGAGCTGTCGTAAGGCAGCTCCTTAGCTATCAATAAGGTTTAATTTAAGCAACATGCCAGACGGTGCAGATGTAGCAGGTACTTCCCATCATGATTTTAATGCTGATGGTGGTGACTATGGCACTGATTATGGAGTACACGATGCGACTGGGGATTATACTGGTACTTATGTTGGTGCTCCTGATGTAGCTGATGACTATGTTGGTGGCGACGTTGGCTTTACTGGTACTTTATCTGCAGATCAAGTCAGTAGTCTTCAAGAGAATATAAGTGGACTTGATAGATTAGGAGAGAATATTGGTAAATTTTTAGACCCAAGGAAAAATATAGTTGAATACTCTATTGCTGGAGGTTTTTCCGCATTAAAAAATGTTACAAAAATGATTCAAGATAAAAAGAGAATGAATGAGCCTATTACAGCAAAAGATATAAAAAGATGTATTAATAGAACTCTCAAAGAATTTGGTGCTTTATACGTAATTAATCAAACGGCTGATTTTGCATTTGATTCAGCTATTGATAACTTTAAAGATAACTATATGAATGAAAAACTAAAATTAGAAAGAGCAATAGGTCATGCAGATGCAAATAGTGAAACTAGTGGAGCATTTGGAATATTTTTAGATATATTAAACAAAAGAAAAGAATTACTACCAAGTAATCCTAGCATATCTACAGAGAAGACAAAAAATATATTAAAGTGGATGGCTGGTGGTATTTGGGCTTTTTATAATACATTTGTAGGAGAAGAAAATAAAAAACATGGTGGGCAATCAACACTAGAAAATAGAGAGTCAAACGAACGACGACGACAAGTTATTTATAATGGAAGAGGGCATTGGGCTTCTAGATATGGACCTCCTAAATATTGATAACAACTTGATATCTAGGTGAGTAATAATTTGATAGTAGAGGATAACAACAAGCTTTTTATGAGTATAAATAAAATACTATCAATTTTATAAATATTTTGATTTAATATATATGGAATAATAAAAATCTATTAGAGTTTATATAAGGAATTAAAATGATAAGAACCAACCAATTACAACAATATCGTTTTAGCTCAAACAAAAGAAGTAATGGTAGTAATAACATAAAATTCAATAAGAATACTACCAGAAAGTACTTTAAAAAAACATCTTTGTTTGACAAAGTTGTTTATACTCTAATGGGAAGTAATTTTGCTATATATTTAGCTTTGACTAGCCTACCTAAAATTTGCTCACTAACAAATAATAAAATATTTGGAAAAAAGTTAAAGCCTGAATTGCTTGATAAAATCAGTAAAAATTTTAAAACTATAACTGCAATTTGTAGTTTAATACATTTTTCAGTAGCGGCAAGTTTTTTGATCAAATACAAATATGATTTAAAAAGAACTAAGCCTAAAGTAGATCAAGCATATAATAATTTAATAAATGAACCACAAAAATATCAAAAATAAATATAATAAGAGCTGTCGTAAGGCAGCTCTTTAGCTATCAATAATTAGCCTTTTTTGTATTTGGTTTTAATATAAATAGATAATTATTTTTTAGGAGAAAAATGACTAACTTAATTTCTAGCAAGCCAAGCGATAATATAACGACTAATAAGAAACAAAATAAAAAGCATCATAACATAAGCAACAGGTCTTATGATAAAATACAACCTTATGGCGTTATTCGAGCACTTTCTGTTGCTGGAGCTGGTGCTTTTTTAGATATAAGTGGAAAAATGCTAGAGGGTAAAGCAAGACATAAAGTTCGTAATGCTAGTGGTTTGTTATTATTAGTAGGTGTTTTAGATTTCGTATCACAATTAGGAAATTTTTATTATAAGTCTAAAAATAACTCAAAACCTAAAGACTTGAACTCTAAAAAACAATTTTTTAATGCGATAATAAGTCTTCCGGCAGCATTTACAGGGATTGGTGCAGCTATAATAAATAATTGTATTGGAATTTATAGCATATTTGTTAAAAACAAAATAAAAAAAGAAAATTTAACTAAAAGTATGGTTAAAAATTCATATATTACTACCGGCTTTTCCAGTGTAGCTATTGCAGCAGCTGTATTAAATAATTTGCATAATAAGTTAGGTAAAAGTCAAACAACTAAGTCTAAAAACTTATAGTAAGGTCAATATTTTCGAGCAGGCCTTACTGCTGCAAGTTTAGCTTTTACTGCTGTATGAAATTGGCAACTTAATACATAATATAGCAATGCCACATACAACAGTTCCCGGCACTGGAAGCACACCGGTTGATCCTGGCTATGCAGCTCATAACGCCCCTGATTACATGCCCGACGGTGCAGATGTAGCAGGGCCTTTTCATCATGACTTTAATGCTGATGGTGGTGACTATGGCACTGATTATGGAGTACACGATGCGACTGGGGATTATACTGGTGGTAACGTTGGGTTTGCAGGTGGTGATATTCCATTAGCTCAAGGTGATGCAAGTCATTTGGATCAAGCTATGAGTTATTTAAAACATGATTTTCTTCCTCAGTGGGGCAGAAATTATATTGTTCAGTCATCAGTTAATGCTACAATTATTACTATTGATAAACTTCAAAAGAAATTGATTCAAGGAGAAAAAGTTTCAGTAAAGGAATATCTAAATGATCTTATCTTTGGTACTACGCTGCAAGCAGGATTTCAATCTCTTGCATCGACAACATTGCAAGAAGTAGCCCAAAAAACAGGTTTCTGTCAAGGTGGTCAACAACAAATGGACAGAATGAAAAAATTAGATGTTTTATATACAGAGCGTGGGTTTAATAACTTTTTTGACGAGACTATGCTTAATGTAAAAAATGGAAATTTGTTCTGGGATAAAGCGAAACTAGAAGTTGGAAGTACAGCCTTGGTTACAGTAACTGGATTGGTTGCTAACTTGTTTTTCAAGCCTCAATTAAATATAGAGTCTATTGAAAAAGGACAGGAAATAGTTAAAAATCATAAGAAATATTTATCCATGCTAGATAGCATAGGAATAAGTTCAGCTGATAAAAAGAAAATTGAACTTATCAAAAGAAATTTATCTAAAGCTGTAAGCTCAATGGATAATAAGAAAATTAAAGAATTAAGTAATCAATATAAAAATTTATTTGAAAAGGTTGTAAGGCAAGCTCCTGAATAACTTGATTAAAAAAGAAAATATTATTAACTAGTAGTTAGTGAATTTTAATAAGCAAGAAATATCCTGATATTCATTTTTTGACAAAAAGTATCAGGATATTATTATGAAAAAATTTATGATTATATTAAAGTAAAATAATGTAAAGTAAATTTTAAAATATATCAATAAAAGTATTTTTTTGTTTTAAATAATACAGTAAAGAATCTATAGAGGCTTAAAATATGCAAGTAAAATCTGCTTTGAATTATAAACCTGTGATTAAAAGTAATATTAATTTTAAAGCAAATACAGAAATAAAAAAGAAAAATAATTTTGATGAAGTGAATAATATTCAAAAAGTTGGCGCGTCTGTTGCATCTTTAGCTTTGCCAATTCAAATGTTAAGCCTTATATGGAAAGGGGTATTAAAACATAAATTAAGACATTCAAATGGAATACCTGTAAAAAAACTGAATTTATTAAAGAAAAGAATGGATGCCGTAGAGAAAGAACTTCTTTACCCGGCAACTGTTATTGGTTTTATAGGTTTTTGCATTTCTTGTTATCCATCATTCTTAAAGCTCTTTCGAAAGCCTGTAACTACTGAGAGTCTGTTTAAAGACTCTGTTGTAGATAAACCACAAAAATATCAAAAATAAGTATAATAAGAGCTGTCGTAAGGCAGCTCTTTAGCTATCAATAAGGTTTAATCGAAAAGAATTCCCCGCCCCTTGGGTCGTAAACTATGCAAAGCTTTGCTTTGCAGTACAATAAGTTTATGAGTGAACACATATTAAAAAGTCA
>JANQLL010000155.1 GCA_028280605.1 Candidatus Gastranaerophilales bacterium | reverse complement strand
AATTGCGAAGCGGGAGTGTTAAAAAGTGAAATGGTCAATTTTACTTTTTATAAACTCATTCAAAAGAGTAATCTGAAATTTAATTGATGAGTAGTATAATAAACTTATAAGTTTTGGAATTTAAAAGGTACAAAGCTTAATAGGAGTGTTATTTTTTTATCATCAAAATTATGTTTTTAGTATATTTAAAGAAATATTAAGTTATAGTAAAAAATAATAGCCATATTGTTTAATATACTTAATAGGTGTAATAAAATACAATCAGTAGTATAATAATAACATAAGTAAGAGATTAGCTATTTGGCGAAAATTATGATTAAAAATAAAAACAGTTTAGTTAGCTTAATATTACTAATACTGATTATTGCACAACCGGTATTGGCTAATAAGGCAGATAAATCCGCATCTATCAATTGGGTGGATAAATCTATATGCTTGCTAAATAAAAAGAAAAATTTAGAGCCAGAAGAGCTTTATATACATAACGTAAAAGTTAAACGTAATCATAATTACAATAATAACTACACTCAACACAAAAAGAATACTGTAACTACAAATAATATGTATATACTAAATACTAATAAAAAGCATTCATTAAAAATAAAAAAACAAGTTAAAAAGCTGGATACGCCAATATTTAAATCTGAAGAAGAAAAAATGCAATATGCTTTTCAAGCTCAAAAAAAGCTTGATATACAAGATATAAAAAGACTATGGGAATCAACAGTATCTAAAAATAGTGTAATCAAATTTGCGTTGAAGAAATTAGCAATGCCAGCAGAAAAAAGAAGAATTCATTCGTCATTGATGGCACGTACAGTATCTACTTTGATTAGTGGTGTTGCTATACTGCCAAGTATGTTTGGGGCTGATACTGTTTCTAGTACTGCATCCTTGGCTAGTGGTAGAATCGCTAATAATGTTCTGGCTAAAAAAACAATGCCAAAGAAACTACCATTAACAGATACTGAGTTAATTCACCTTGCCGGGCTGGTAGAAAATCTTCAAAACGCTTTAATAAAAAATTATTACGATTATAAAACAGCTCTGGAAGAACTAAGACTTTGCAGACAAAAATTAGTAGACTTAAATGAAAAATATTCAGAGGCTCTTGAGTCAAAAAATGACTTTGAAATAATAGCAGCATCGGCTCTTTATGATAAAGAAAAACTTAATGAATTAAAATATAAACAACGAGTTAAAATGAACAGGTTGAAACTTGAAAGACTTGCAGGGCTAGAGACTGTTCAAAAATTGAATTTAACCAAGTTAGCAAGCTTTAATCCTGCCGAAGATATTCAACCAATGAATAATGAGGTAAAATAATGAAATATTATACATATATACTAATTTTTATCTTGTTGTTAAATTGCAACTTTGCTTTTGCCAAGAATAACAGCAAAGTGGAAGTTGCAGTCAACTCAGATGTAAAAAATGACAAAACTATGTACGAAAATGCCGGATTATTTGGCAGTGAAGATATTAAGCAGCTAGCAGATGAAATAAATTCTGAGCTTGATGAAGAAAAAAGCTTTATAGTAGAAGACCTTAGAATTTTATGGCAAGCTGCGGTGGGGCGTAGCGAAACTATTAAATTTGCTATTTTTAAGCTGTCTAACCCAAATGGGGATAAGAAAAAGAAAAGCTTGGTTAAAAGCATACTTGCACCAATTGCCGGGGTTGCACCAATTATCGGATTAAACAGTGCAAATCCTGCTGCCGGCAGTAGTGTTTTGCTTGGAGGTGGAGTTTTAGGGTCTGTTTTGGCAGATGATAGCGCTATTAATACTAAATTATCAAAAGTAACTGATGTGGACCTTGTGCTTTTGGCGCAGGAAATAGAAAATCTGCAACAGAAGCTGGTAACCTATTATTATGATTATTTAACCGCAATCCAAAAGTTAAATATGGTTGATAAGCTGGTTCAAAATAGATATAAATATCTTAATTCTGCGGTATATTCATCTAAAAAAGATGCTATTGTAATGGCAGAAGTCTTTTATAAAGAAGCTGTAGAAATGCAGTTTGAGGCCAGGCAAAATATTTTAAAAACAAGGGCTGTGCTTGAGCAATTTGTGGGTGCTGTGCCTATTGCTGAGGTTGATAAAAATATTAAAAAGCGACTCGCCAAAAAGTAAAAGGATTATTATAAACTACAGTAATGGCAATGGTGATGACTATCACCATTGATACAAATGGAAGATTTCAATAATGAACCTTCCATTTGCTTGAGAACTTAGAGCTTTTATCAAAATAAAAGCTCTTATCTTTTCATACCGAGCCAGTCTGTCTCATTAGGCATACGCTCTAAAACAGCATTACAACCATTGCTGACTAACCTGCCACAAGCGCATAGTCCATTAATTATTCTATGCTTGGGCAGGGAGGCTTCATCTCTACAACCTGCTGTTGAATGTTTAGGATCCATAAGCTGTTTAAATAAATTAGTTATCCTTTGTTTTAAAGTTCCTTCACCAACCCAAATAGTGGCTTTTATTTCACCATTTCGATATTTATGCTCCAGTTCATTTCCATAGCCGTTTTGCCTTAAGGTAATAGTGTCACCAACCGGCAGTTTTTTTTCTACATAATTTTCGTATGTTCTTGAATACGGGTGACTACAAAATTCTTTTTTCAAGTGTTCGCCTTTTGCAATTAAATTGCCTTTAAATCCTTGCTGCGTTACGTTTTTGTTTAAATTAATCCCTATCATTTTACATTTTACCTTTCTTTTCTTCTCTCTACGATATACTCTCTAATTTGAATAAAACATTTATATTTTAAGATTAATTAATAATCCCATATAAGTTAGAAACCGAAAAAGAAAATTTGTGGATAGATTAAGAGTAAATTCTTTACAAAAATAAATAAAAAAAATACACAAATGGAAGAGACCTACTTTAAATTTCGGAATCTTCCATTTGTTATTATTATTATATAGTTTATTATTTTATATTTATTCCCCAATAGGGTTATATTTTTTGAATATGTAATTAAGGAAGAACCAAAAGTTTTTTTGTCTACCCCTACCCTTAGAAAGGGGAAAAGTTTTTTAGGCTGGATCCTTATTTTTTTAATTTTAAAGAAGAAATTTTTATTAGCTGAACATACCTCCTAAGAAATCAATAATTTTGGCACCACCTGCGACTGTCGTCTCTGCTAATCCTTCAGCTAGACCCCCTGGGTTACCGGGATTATTATTTAAAGTAGAAAGTACTCCTGCTGCACCACTTCCATTTCCATGAGTAGACCTTGTCGCTCCGGTTACTATCGGCATGTTTTGTGGAACTCCATTATTACCTCTAGTAACAACAGGTTTATGACCGGCTTGTGGAACACCGGTAGAAAGGTGAAAAGCTCTGCCTTGTGGCATAATAGGGGTTTGGCCAACTGGTCGTGCCGGTTGACCATAAATGCCGACATTAGTTGAGTTAGGCATGCCAGCCACTGCGTAAGTAGCAGGTTTTCCTGTTACTATTTGTGGAACTCTATTATTACCTCCAGTAACAACAGGTTTATGACTGGCTTGTGGAACACCAGCAGGAAGGTTGTAAGCTCTGCCTGGTGTTTGGTTAACGCCAGCTCGTAACGCCTGAAATCTTTGTGTTAATCCATCTACCGGCTTATTTCCAGCAGTGTCTTTAATCTTAGGAGCTGCTGGAGAAAAACATTGAGGGATTCGAGAAGGTGAAGGTGCTGGTATACGTGCCTTTATCCTTTCAGTTAACTCCGGATCGGTAAAAGGGTTAGCTTTTTCTAACTGTTTATACAAGCTTTGCAATTTACCTTTAGTACCTTCAGGTATATATGTAGCATGGAGTTGATTATTGCGTATATGTTCTAATTTTTGCACTCCATTTTCTAATTTAAGAGTAACTACATCATCAGCCGGGAGGTGCTTAACAAATGTTTCTAATTTTTCAGCAATGCCCTTGTGTTTAGATAATTTATTTGCAGCTTCTACTGTTTTTTGAAATACTCCATTAAACGCAGGTTGCATTTGGTTTCTTTTCATACTTGGCTGCATTGAATTCTTATTCATTCCGATCATTTAAACTTACTCCTTTTTTCTCTGCCTCTGCCTGAATTTATATTATTTGATTTTTTAAACATTATTAATAAAAGAGAGATGATATATTGATTCTTATTTTATATAAATTTTTACACGTTCACAATTATAAAACAAATGAAGATAAACTATTAATCAAGTTAAAGTAAATATTTACAAAATTATAAAAAAAGACAATGTTAAAACTCCCTTTGCCAAACGGAAAGTTCTCCATTGTCTGTTAATTTTTTAATCTTTACATTAAAACCATCTAATAATGAGGCTTTTTCTTGTTTAATTCTTCTTTTTTACTGTAATTTCTATCTATATTTATGTCTATTATATTATCATTGGTTGCATTATTTTCATCGTTAAAAGTATCTTCTTTTACAATATTTTCTTTTTTATTATCTTTTAAAATATCAGTATCGCCTGCTGACGCAGTATCGGCCACCTTCGTATCAGGCAAAATTTCTTTGTAAATCTTTAAGTTGGACAGCTTGGAACTGCCGGATACTTTTACTAATTTATACTTCCCTTGTTTAACTTTTTTTAGTTTATTTTGTGCTTTTTCTTCCAATTTGCGTTGTTGTATTTCTTTCCTTGCTTCTTCGCAGCATTGCGCTACAAATTTGTCTCGCTCTACGGCATATAGTTTAGCAGATTTACGACGCTTGGCGTTAATAACTCTTTGCTCATAGTCACGATTTTTGTAATCTTTGTAATACTCAAAGTGTTCATTATACCTTTGTTCTTCCAGCTCAGGAGTTGCAAGCTCATCTTCCCAGGTTTCGCAGCTGAAATATTTGATTTCATCTTCTTGATAAGGATCATAATATTTATCTCGTGCCAAAGCAAGATAATCATCTTTATGGGGTAGCGTGCACATTTTGACAAAATCCTACGACATGTACTATTTTTCTTAGTGGTAGAAACTGTTTTAGCACTAAAATTTTCTGCTATTTCTT
>JANQLL010000061.1 GCA_028280605.1 Candidatus Gastranaerophilales bacterium | reverse complement strand
AAAATACTTTTCAGATTATTAAATCGAGTTAAAGTTAATAAAATAAACTATTCTCTGAAAAGAGTAATCTGAAATTTAATTGATGAGCAGTATAAATACTCTGGCAAGATCAAAGAATAGCAAAAGATTAATGAACAGTAATAAATAATTTATTTTAGGAAGATTTAAGGAGGAGTTAATATGAAAAAGATGATTGTTTTACTAATGATGGCTGGTTTTTTGGGCGTAAATTTTCAACCTGTACAGGCTGGCGAATTGGGAGTTGTAAATTTATACAAAATAATGGAAGAGTATAAAAAAGCTCAGGAAATTACTGCTGCAATCAATGCTAAAAAAGCTGAATTACAGCAATTTCAGGATCAAAGTAATAAAAAAATTAAAGCTGTAAAAAGCAAATTAGAAAAAAAAAGTTTATTTGAAAAATTAAACAAAGAGTATAATCAAAAAGCAATGACTCTTAATCAAGAAATAGAAGCAAAGTTAATTAATTTAAAAAATATTCAAGATAAAGAAGTTTTAAAAACAGTTGAAAAAGTTGCCAGACGAAAAGATCTTGATCTTGTTTTAGAAAAAGCTACAGTACCATATGCTAAGTATGATATTACTGATGAAGTTTTAAAGATCTTAAACAGTTCTTATAAAAGAAAATAAAAACAGATAATTAAATAATACTAATAAAGAAACCTGTCTTTTGCATATTAAAAAAGGCAGGTTTATCTTTTTTATCTATTATAGAACAAAATAAAAAAGGTTCTTTCCAGAACCACCATCGTTAGCACATTACCAAATTTTTATTAAATCCTTTTTTACTTGCCTTTACAGTTTTTAGTTTTCCTTTACCCAAGTATATAAAGTGTTTTTTTTTATAAAAATTGCTAACTTTTTAAATAATATCAAGAAACGTAAAGAATAATATATTTACAAATTAATCTTTATGTAAAAGATCTAAATAGGAAGTGGCTTAGCCGGCATTTACTGCGACTTTTAGGCTTTTGCCGGCTTGCCTTTTCCTTCTTTTTAATAAGTCTACAAAAGCTTCTAAACGGGTAATATAACCTGCTCTGCCCATGTGTTCGTCTAAAACCAAGGATAAAACCGGTATGTCTTGTTGATATCTTACATTTGGCAAAATATTTTGAGCAACGATTTCCGGCATGCAGGTAAATGGCAGCAAGTGGATTACACCATCGGCTGAATGTTGTTTTCCTGCTAATGCGACGTCACCTATTGATTCAATTGCATCTCCGCCTACATCTCTTTTAAGAAATGTTCGAGCAGATTTTCGCGCTTTTTCCTCATGGGTATCACCAAATCTTAAAAAAGAAGGGATTATAGAAGCTTTTACCCAGTCACTTAAATTAATTTGCCTGTTCACATGTACTCCCAAGCGTCCAAGCTCTTTTTCTATGTCAAGATTAGAAAATTGATCGAGTACAACAAAAATCTCTCCAACAAGATCTACAGTTACAATTTCTTTATCAGGATCAATTGGTGTAGATTTTATGTATTCAATCGTATTTTTCTTTGCATTTAATGCTTCTTTATGCCCAAGGGCAGCTTCTATTTCTCGTAAACCTTTTAAATAACGTTTATCCGCATCCCCTTCTTTCAACTCTCTTGCTCTATAATACGAGAGAATTTTATCAACGTCATCTAAAATATTGATTTTTAATAATGCCATATTAATTGCTCTTACAAGTGTTATTGGGTTTCTATTTCCGGTGGCTTCTCTAAATTTAACATACAGTTCTTTTAATTTACCTTTGTATAAATCAAAATTTATAAATTTAACGTTGTACCCCAGGTCAGTTATAGTAGTTCTCAATGAACTACTATATTGCCCTAAACGACAAATTCCAGGGCTATCAATCATTAATACAGCATCAGCACCATTTTCAATAGCCTGCATATAGTTACCAAGTACTAGTTTATAGGGAAAACATATCGCCTCAGGACTATTGAGACTACCCAATTCTAGTGTACGCTTATTATTATAAGGCGGTATCACAACATCTCCGCCAAGTATTTTTATGGCTGTACTAAGGGCTATATACAATCTGCCCATGTGAGGAAATGTAATTTTCATTATACACAAATGACCTCTTATTTATTATTCAACGCCCACAAGTCTCTTTTCTTCTTCTTTTTTAACAACCTGTCTTTTAAGGCTATTAACAATACTGGTACGTTTTTTCCTAATTAACATATCTGTAAATGCTTCTATTCTCGTAACAAAGCCTGCCTCGCCAGTATGCTCATCAGTTGTTAAGTTTAATAAAGGTTTATTAAATCTCTTTGCATAGCGTGTAATTCTTTCTATCATAAGTGAATCAGGCCCACAACCAAATGCAGTAAGAGTAATGACACCATCAATATTATCATCTTTTAGATAATATCCGGCAGCACCTGTCATTTCATGTTCATTTGCCCAATACAATACGGTATCCAGGTTTTTAATTCCTTCATTCATCTGTTCAATAGTTAAATTATAAGATGTATAAGCTTCAATATCTAATTGCTTAAGCTTTTTAAACATTTTCATGCTTACTTGTTCATCATAAATATTATAACCATGAGATATCACAGCAACTTTAGCCATGCCTTCTTTTTGGGTAGACTCAAGTGAAATTTTACCATTTATAGCATTTCTCATTGCTGTAGGAATATCAACACCTGATCTTGTCATTATAGAGAAGTTATTCATGCATTCCCAACCGGCTTTTGAAGCTTTTTTAATAAGTTTTTTATCTGTTATACCAAGTGGCGCAACAGATTCATATAAGTATTGATAAAAACCCTGATTGGGCTCTGATTTGTCTAAAGTTGGCTCTATTAACAAAAAGTTTTTATTAACAACATTCCTAATTAAATCCGGCAAACCTCTTAATTTAGAACAATTATAAATTTTAGGTGCAATTGATTGAATACTGGGAGAATAAATTACATCTATATCTTTATCAAGGAGGTTTAACACATGTCCCACATATACTTTAACAGGTAGGCAAGTTTCAGACACAACAAGTGCGCTACCTTCTGTGACTAATTTTTTAGTAGTTTTGTCAGATAAAACTAGTTCTACTCCCAGTTCACTAAAAAATCCATGCCAAAATGGATAGTAGTTATAATAACTTAAAGCTCTTGGTATACCAATTTTCATATTTATTAACCTCCATAAAAAACAGCTTAAGCTGTTTTTTTAGATCTTCTACGTCTATTAATCAAATCTACAAAAGCCTCTAGTCTTGTTACAAGACCGGCTTTTCCTGTCATCTCGTCCATAGAGAATGATATTACCGGAATATCTTCTGACTTACTAACATTAGGTAGTATACACTGCGTTACAATTTCCGGATTGCAATTAAAAGGTCCGACATGGATCACTCCGGCAATATTTTTATCTGCAGCATATATAACATCACCTACAGACTCTAAACACTCTCCGCCAATAGCTCTTTTTATATATTTTTTAGCCATTCTTGCAGATCTGTCTCTATGAGATTCTTCTTTTTGTAAAAACTTGGGCATTAAGGTATTATTGCTCCAGTGAGAAAACATAACTTGTCTTTCTACTTCGACACCAAGATTTCCAAGTTCTCTTTCTATTTCCATATTTGTAAACGGATCAAGTTGTACAAAAAACTCTCCCGTTAAATAAACTTTTAAGACTTCTTTTTTTGAATCATATTCAATCGCATCATATTTTTTATTTATATTTTTTAAAGTAGCCTTTAATTCCTTAACTGTATCAGCTTTGTGTATTTCTTTTTTTGCGTAAATATAAACCTTTTCAGCACTGCCTTTTTTGTATTCTCTAGGTCTTAGAAATAAAAGTCTGTTTTCCACTTCATCCAGCGTATTTATCTTAGCTAATGCAATTCTTATACCTCTAAGGGTTTTTAAGATATTCGTTGTGCCTGTTGCGTGGCTAAATTTTTTGGCAATTTCTTTTATCTTGCCTTTGTACATATCAAACACAACCATTTCAAATTCGTAGCCGAGCTCTTTTAGTTTTGCTTCTGCCATTGTTGCGTAATTTCCCAGCCTGCAGCTGCCAGGTGCCTGAAACATTAATAAAACGTTGGCACCTGATTCCAAGGCTTGAATATAATTACCCAAGTTCATTTTATAGGGCAGACAAACAGTTTCAATACTATGTCTTGTTCCAATTGTTAATGTTTCTGAGTTATTTTCTGGAGGCAATAATAACTCTGCCCCCATTATTCTTAACATAGCACTTACTGGTATATATATATTTCCCATATGAGGAAATGCAACAACTCTTTTTGATTTATTATTATCTGATGTTTTATGCATAATTTACTTTGTTACCAATTCCTTAAACTCTCTAGGTCCGCCAATGGTACATGCCTCTGGGCAAATACTTTGACACGCTTGACAGTCAACGCATTCATTTGCGTCTATTTGATATACATTATCTTTTTTATATATAGCATCTACCGGGCATGCGCTTTCGCATGTTCCGCATCCGATGCAGTTTTGTTCAAGTATTTGTCTAGGCATTTTATACACTCCATTTAAACACTAACAGTATCTTCTTCTTTAATTTCGTCATTAAGCTTTTTAACAGCACTTAAGTCTTTTCCGCAGCTACAACATCCTGCAGTTTCACATCCGCCATGCCTACCACCATGAGGTGTTTTGCTGCTGCAAAGAACATTTCTATCGTGGTAGTATTCGCCTGGTAGTGGGAATAGTGTCATATAATAGTCATTTTCCCAGCTTTCATTTGTAATTTTTTCAACTTCTTCTGCGTATTCATCAATTTGCTCCATAATTTCCGGCTTTGTTAAATAATCAGCCGCACCTCTATGGGTTTCGTAGGGCTTATATTTTTTATAGTATCCTCTAAGTACCCAAGGTCTGTCAACAATCATACAAGGCCTGAGCATATTGCCGTCGTAAGGTGCGCCTTTTCTGATTGCGGTCATAAACGGACTTGCTAAAGCTTCTGTCAAGGTAGAATCTTTAACATTATGTGTTGCAAGGTGTACAAATGTACAAGGCTCAACATCACCTTTAGCATTAACATGGATATATTGTCTGCCGCCTGCAATACAACCCATCATCTCAGGACCATCGCCCCAGAAGTCGACTGTCATCATTGGCAGTGTATTTCTTGCATTGTATAGCGCCTTTTTAATATCTTCTCTTTGCTCTGCTGTAGGCATTACAGATGGATCAGGGTTTTCTCCTACCGGTACGTAGTGGAAGCCCCAGGTCCACAAGCTACCTTTATCAGCTAACATCTTCATGTATTCGTCAGAAATAATTTCTTCTGTGCTTTCTTTAGTCATAGTCAAACTAACACCAAAGAAAATACCTGCTTCTTTAAGACGGTCCATTTTTTCCATAACCATCTTAAAAGTACCTTTACCTCTAACTTTGTCAGTTGATTCTTCCCAACCGCCTAAACTGAACATAGGAGCAACGTTGCCTAACTTTTTAAGTCTTTCAATTTTTTCATCAGTTAATAAAGAACCGTTGGTAAAGGCTAAGAATATACAATCAGGGTATTGCTCAGCCAAATCTAAAAAATCATTTCTAATAAACGGTTCACCACCAACTACAGGCATTATGTGAATACCTAACTCATCTCTAGCCTCGTCAAAAACTTTTTTCAATGTTTCATAAGACATATCTTCTTTTTGCTCATAGTTATGAGCCCAGCATCCGGCACAAGTAAAATTACATTTTTGAGTTACGCTAGTTAACAATACTGTTGGCGGATAAAATCCGTTATTTTCATAGAACTTTGCACGTTTTCTTTGGTTGTCGCCATAGTAACCATGTACGAAAAAGTTTAATAAAAATTTATTTCTACAGTTGGGATTTAGGTCATTGATAATTCTTTGCCACCACGCCAAATGAGGGTGATCTGTTTCAAAAAGCCATCTCATTCTTTTAGCGTGTCTTACTGAACCTTCTGACCCAGCTATTTTTTCAAATAATTTTGTTAAATTAATAAGATTTCTTTTACTAGAAGTTCCTATTAAGTTAACTATTTGTCCAACTACAAATTCCATTCCAGCTTGTTTAAGGTGGTCAATATAGCCTCTGCCGCCTCTTGCCTTCCACATTAAGTCTTGGGGTAAAACTCTCATTTTGTTTTCTCCTTATCGTCCCAACGTAATTTTATCAAAATTGAAGTGTAATTAAACATAATCTAAAATTTTTGTTATTTTAGTTTTCCCATAAAAAAAAGAAAAAATACAGTAGTATTACATAAATTTATATAATTTGTTAATAAATATTCAAAATACACTTGTGTAGTAATTAATAGAGTTATTGCATAAGTAAATTATATTATAAATAGAAATTTTAATAAAATAAATATAACTTACTTAATAGGAAAGTAAATTACATTTGGCGATTTGCAAAATTTTATAAAATCTTAATGAATGCTATAAATACAGCCACAATAGCTTTGACGATACATATTGTATTTACGAGATAATTCAATACTTTTTTTAAACCCGTTGTTTTTTTTAAAATCTGCTTCTAAAAATTCTATATTATATTTTTCTGTTAGCTTTGTGCCTAAATTATTTATCATTTCTGTATTTTTGTGAGGGCTTACGGTTAATACAGTTGTAAAAATATCAAAATCACTTTTACTGGCGTATTTAGCAGTTTCTTCCAATCTTATGTTATAGCATATCTCGCAACGTTTACCTCCTTCTTGACAATTTTCCAAGCCTCTAACTTGTTCAAACCAAGTATCAACAGGATCTTCTTTTAAGATCAGAGGATACTTTTTTATTTCTGCAAAAGATATTAGCTCTTCCAAGCGCGTTTGATATTCATCCACTGGATGAATATTAGGATTATAAAAAAAACCATGAGGATTAAAGTTGTTATCTGTTAAATATTGAAAAACATATGTGCAACAAGGGGCACAACATGTATGAACTAATATATTTTTCTTTTCTGTTTTATCCATATTTTTAGTTTTTCAATTTTTTATACCGCAGTATATATACAGGTTCAGGTTCTTAATTAAATTTCAGAATACTCTTTTCAGATATTTTATAAGTTTTAACAGGATTGAATAATCTGAAAAGTATTTTAGAGATAGTATAATAGTTTTTAGTAATGCTAAAGTTAGCAGGTTAACTTTGTTATTTTTTAATTTGTTCCAAATTTTTTTCAATTTCTTTTTTAAGCTCTTCATAAGGCATTATGCCTTCATATTTTTTCATGCCTATATAAAATGTTGGAGTAAGTTTAATACCCATTTTAACCCCTTTACTAGCTTCTTTTTTTAATTTATCCAAATTTTTAGGGTCTTTTACATAAGCCTTTAATTTAATAATATCAAGATTTAAACTTTTTGCAAGTATTAACAGGTTTTCATCGCTTAAATTTTTGTGGTTTTTAAATAATAAACTTACCATATCCCAGTATTTGCCTTGCTCTTTTGCTGCACGTGCGTATAATGCTGCTTTGCAACTATATTTATGACCTGTACTTTTTACATAAGGATTACATTCTGAACTTAGTGGGAAATCATAGTGCAAAATCATTATATTATCAAAGTCTTTAACCAGCTTTATAAAATAACCGTTTAAAGTTGCACAATAAGGGCATTCGTAATCAGAGAAGTCTTTAATTATTAAAGTTGGTTTTTTGGAACCTAATACATTTCCTAAGTTTTCTGTTTCTGTAATAAGTTTGACTGTTGTTTTAACTTCTTTTTCGGGCTTTGAAATCAATATGTTAGTTTGACTTGTATATGTTAATACTGCTATAGAGCAAAGAATTCCAAAAATTACAAGATTACCTAATATTTTATCTGATAAAACATTAATTGTATCTTTTTTAAAATTATTTATATGAACAATCAGCTTATCGTCAATTCTAGTAATAATAAATAAAAACAGGTTTATAAAATAAGTGGCGAAGCATAAGATACAAAGCTTATGAATCACAGCGTAAGAAATAAATGCAAGTATTATTGAGATAAGCAGGGAGACAATTGATAATACGCATATAAAGCTTATTGGGTGACTAAAAGGTTTAAATAATTTAAATTTTTTAAAAGGAAATACGCTAACTCCAAAAATAAAAGTATAAAAGAATAGTCCATAAACAGCTAGAGGAATGCCAAAAAAGTGAGAAAATTTTGTTTTTGCTACGCCATCACAATCAATATAGTCATTTACACTACAAAAGCTTTTAGTAGCCGCTTCTCCAAAGTTAACATCAAAAAATATAAAAGCCAGCTTTAAACTTACTAAAAAGCCTGCGATAGAAAATATTGGAACCAAATAGCGTACAATTGTTTTAGTATTGCGATTTGTCTCATTTTGAGTTGAACCAGCAGCATTATTTGCTATTTTTTTTCTCTTTTTTTTGCCCATACTATTACTCTACCTTTTTATACTTCCAATTAATTTATTTTTTATTATTCTTACATACATTCTGCCAAGTATGTACATATTAACATATATGCCTATGTTCATAAATAATCAACAAGATGTATATTTTAGAGTAAATGGGCAATTTTTTTTAAAAAATTGTTTTTATATATATAACAAACCATATTTTTATTTACATATAGCACAATCATCAAATTGAATAAGCATCAAAGTATATTAGCAATAAAATTTTAAAATCACAGTTAATTTATTATTAGCATTATAACCATATACAAATTATTTATTAAATTTAATTTTAGATTTTTAAAAATAATTTAGTGGTTAATATTATAAACTAACTGGTAATTTTAAATTAATATATTAGTAGTATATATCAAATCACAATCATCGTTATGCACATCCAAATAGTCACTTTTATTACATTCAAGCAGAGGTTTATACTATAATATTAGTATTCTAGCTTCTCTTTATATTTTATTCATACAGATATCTCTTATTTGCAGTCGATATTTATTAGTATATTGACTGTTTTTTGTTTGTTTACAGGTTTTAATTTTTTAAATTTTAATGTTTGTCTCTATTTATGGTTTTGCATTATTGAATTTTCTTAGTTACAAAGAGATAGTGTCGGATAAAAAAATATTTTTTTCATAAAATTATAGCAATTTTCAAAAATTTTTTGTTTTTATATATATAACAAACCAAATTTTTATTTACTACCAAATTTTATTAAATTCAGAAATCAGCCATTCACCAATCATATAATATTTTAGCAAATTAGTTGTACAGCCAGCAGTATACTCCCACTAAAATACTTTTCAGATTATTAAATCGAGTTAAAGTTAATAAAATAAACTATTCTCTGAATTGCGAAGCGGGAGCGTTAAAAATGAAA
>JANQLL010000048.1 GCA_028280605.1 Candidatus Gastranaerophilales bacterium | reverse complement strand
CTCTATGGGAAATGTAATGTTTAAAATAGCAGATGAGGCCCTTAAAACTTCATCTGCTATCGATGTTATTGATAAAAATTTGACTGCCTAAATTCCTGGTAATAAGATTTAAAATCCTTGTCACAAGCATATTAACAAACTATAAAAATTTTTTATAGCTAATGTTGAGTAAATAATAAATTCTACTTCAATTTTAAGTTAATACTTCTTATGTCTTCTTTAAAACGTGGTTTTATTTTTTTCAATAATCTCTGATAACATTGCCTGAATAAGATTTATCAGTTTGTCAGAATTTACGGTTGTTTTTGTCATATATGCATCAGGTTTTTTATCAAGATTTTTGGTTGTCTCCACGTTTTCCTCTTCTCCAGAAAAGATAACAGTTGGTACAGAGCTATCTATTAACGGTAATAACTGCAGCCCACTTCCATCCGGTAATGTAATATCAACTATTACTAAGTCAAACTTTTCATTTTCAATTAAATTAATAGCCTCTTTATAAGTTCTTGCCTGTGTAAGCTTAGCAACCGGTGTTAATACTTTTTCTACAATAGATAAAATAATTTCACTATCTTCTACATGCAATATATGAGGTGATTTATTATCCCTGCTTTCAAGTTTTTCTCTTAAATCTATAAAGAATGTAGAGCCTTTGCCCAATTCAGACTCAAAACTAATTTTGCCACTAAATCTATCTACTATTGATTTTGTAATATTTAATCCTAAGCCAGTACCGCCTCTTGATCGATTACTAACATGCGCAGCCTGAGTAAACTTATCAAAAATTCTTGACTTGTATTTTTCCGGTATACCAACACCAAAATCTTGTACTGAAATTCTTAAAAAATTATTCTGTTTATTTAACTTAATAAGAACCTCACCGTTTGGATTTGAAAACTTTACGGCATTTGAGATCAAGTTGGTCATTACTTGGAAAAATCTGTTTTTATCAACATAAATTTTTGAATTATAAGGCAACTCATCTATTACCGTTAATTTTACGTTAAATTTTTGAGCGTAAGGAATATTAGACTTTACCGCATATTCAATCAATTCTCGCAAACTAACTGTTTCAAAAGAAAATTCCATTTTGCCTGCGGCAATTTTTTCCATATCTAAAATATCATTAATTATGCCAACAAGCCTTACGCAATTATTATAAGCAATATCTATTAAATCTTTTGTCTTTATCGGAACATCTTCTAATGTTTGGTTAGTTACCAAGCTAAGAGAGCCTAATATTGAAGTTAAAGGTGTTCTTAACTCATGATTTACTATTGAAATAAGCTCTTCTTTTAAATGTTCAACCTCTAAAATTTTTCTATTGTAAAATATACAATTGCTATGTATATTAGATTGGTTAAATATAGCTCTGGCAAACTCTTTACAACTTCCATAGCCGCAGGAGATACAATTTATCTGGCGTGAAGTACAATCAGGCTTATGTAAATCTTTAAACACTTTATCATATTCAAGCTCATAAGGTTCTTTATATTGCTCAATGAAGTAAGATTTATCATTATATTTCCTGACAAAATCCTCATAATTCAAATTATTATCACACCAATTAAATGGTTCATAATTATCAAAAGAGTTGTTAGTTTCAAAGTCTTTTTTAAATTCATAAAGCTTTTTATCAATATCATCAACATCACTACCTCTTACACAGGCAGTACCTTTATTACATCCATGTATACAACTTGTGATATCTAGAATATCAGGCAAAGCTTTATCTCTCTCAACCCTTTCCATGTATTGTTTTAAATACATAAAAGAAAGTCGCGGACCGTTCAAATTTCTTATCCATTTATCATTAAAAAATCTTGAGAGAAAGTCCGTCAATCCACCACTACTACTAGTAATTAATCCAAACCCATCAGGAACTGGATTTTTATCAAAATCTACTTCCTCATATTTTGATAAATACATATTATTATCGTTTAAATACTTCAAAAGCTTTTGGAACGTAATATTATATGTTATATACCCTCCAGTATTAGTATCATTGATCTCTTCTTTCTTTCCAACACAAGGTGATATATATGCAATGTCGTTTTTTATATTTTGATTATTATTCACATAAATACTAGTACATATTTCAGGGCTTTGTATTGGTATTAAATAATCTATCAATTCAGGTTTATATCTTTCAACATAGTGAACAATTGCAGGGCAAGACTGATTAATAAACGATTTCAAGTTTTCATTATCTTTATTTTCATTAAAATATTTAAGAAAAGCCCATATGCTTATTTCGGTACCTATTGTTGTATTGTAGAAGTTATTAACTCCTAACGATTTTAAGTAACCGAATAATTTTTTATAATAAGGTATATTTACAAAAATAGAGGATGAAGCTACTATTGCCATTTCTTTTCCATTTTTTAAATCTTCAAAAAATCTTTCAGTATCATCAATGTAGTCTCTTGCATTATGATCACATACTTCTATACAATGTCCGCAGTTAATACATTTTGTGGGATCTACTTTTACCTTTGTTAGTCCATTTACTTCATAAGCGATATGTGCCTCAGGAATAGGACATCTGGCTATACACTTATTACATCCTAGACAATTTTCTTCTCGGGTGAATATAATTTTTTTAGAATCACGACTACTCAATGCTTCTACCTCTTTTTACCAGAAAAACAATATAGCTCAGAAATCATTATAGCATAATTATTGATTATTTTATATACTTAATGATTATAAAATAATCAATAACCAATTATAATGCTATAAATATTGCAAATAAATTTGATATATTAAAAAATAATTTAAATAAGAATTTTTTCTTTCTGAATTTCTTTTTGATAAAGATAAAGAGTATCTCTTTGCATTGGTACACGATTTTTAGATGTTATTATTTCTACTAATTGTTCTTTAGTAACACCTTTACCAAAACAACCTCCTGCCGCTTGAGTTATTCTTTCATCGCCTAAAGTTCCGCCAATATCGTTACATCCCCAATCCAAAGACTCGGCAGTCTCTTCAAATCCTTGTTTAACCCAACTTGCTTGTATATTTTTGATATCTTTTCCAAAGAAAAGTCTGGATATTGCAAGTAATTTTAGCCTATCTATTGATGTTAAAGGTACAACCTTCCCCCTTAAATGCGTTCTGTCAGGAATTAAAGGTAAAGGTATAAATTCAGTAAAACCGTTTGTTTCTTCTTGAATATTTCTTAAAATTTCAAGATGTTTGGCTTTATGAGAGCTACTTTCAAAATGTCCGTACATAATCGTAGCAGTAGACGGTATTCCAAGCTTATGGGCAAGCTTAATTATATCCACCCATTTTTGAGTATTTAATTTTTTACTGCAAATTTTTTTTCTAATCTCATCCACAAGAATTTCTGCAGCTGTACCCGGCATTGAATCAAGTCCAGAATCTTTAAAATACTCCAATATGTACTGTTCAGACTTACCACTCACTACAGAGAGAAATTCTATTTCTTCAGGAGAATAGGCATGAATGTGTAAATCAGGATATCTGTCTTTAACCCAGCTTAGTAATTCTGCGTATGTGTCCAACAAGCTAACTGACTTAAAACCGTTTATTTTCAACTTTGAATACAAGCCACCCTGAAAACAAACTTCAGTTATACCCAGCTGCTTTACATTATAGTCAAGGTGAGGCTCAAATTCGTTTAAGTCTAAAATATATGCATCCGGTTCAGAGTCATTTCGTCTAAACCCACAAAATATACAAAAAGAATCACAAATATTAGTAAAGTTAGCATTCAGGTTAACGATATAGCTGACTTTATCACCAACAAGTTCTTTTCTAAGCTCATTTGCACCATTTTTTATTAAATTAAGAGCTTCTTTACTTTTGCATTCAAAAAGATAAGCTGCCTGATCGGCAGTCATCTTTTGATTATTCTCTAATACATTAGAAATTATTTGTTTTACTTTATCCATTTTCAAAAATTATCTCTGCTTTGCCGACTCGCTTGCCTGTTATATTTTATTTTTTTGCCAACATGTAGTCATAAATTTGATTCTTAAGCACTCTGTTTGTTCCACCTTTTATTTGGCTAGTCACAGAGGATCTAATAGAATCGGCAAAGCTAATGCCGCTAATATAACCAATATTACCCATCAACTGTAATGATTCTGTTGAAACTAAAGCTGCTGAATCACTTGCCTGAACTTTAGCCATAGTTGCAAATCTAATACTAGGTTTATTTTCATCAATCATTGCAGCACTGTTATAAGCTAATATTCTGCCACCTTCCACTTCTGAATACATATCGGCTAAAGTGAACTGAGCACCTTGAGTTGCACTAACTGCTGTATTATTTTGATTTTTAACGCCTTTTACAGCATTAACACTTACTATTATAGCACTATGAGAAAGTCCTGATGCAAGACCAGCTATTAATGTTTTGCCAATGACCATAATTCTTTCCATTTTATCAGGCATAACAGACAGCATTTGATCTTCTTCAAGTTCTAAATCAATAACAAGCTGATTTAGAATAACTTCAGCACCAGCAATCGACTTAGATACTTGATCAACACTTAATTGCTCTTTTTTTACATCAAAGGCAACATATTTATCACTATCATTCTTTGCAACTACTATAAAGTTATCAGCTTGCTTTTGCTCATCAGATATTGACTTATTACCTTGCAGTTTCCAGCCTGAATCGATTTTCTCAGCTTTTGTCGCAAGCCCACTTCTATCCATGCCAGACTCATTGCATAATACAGCAACTATCTGTCCATCTTTTAAATATCTATCTGCTTTGGCTGGCGCATACTTTGCAAATATTTCTTTTGCTACAAGTTGATCAACCATAAAGTATGCAGCTGCCGGGTTAACTTTTGCAATTTCTTCAACCGCAACGGTTGCCCCCAGATAATCATCATATACATTACATTGTGATGGTATTTCTCCATAACCATTATTTATTAATTCTTTGGCGAAATCTTTTGAATTATCTGCGTTAATTCCACCTACAATACTTTTAGCTTGTTTAATCACTTCTAAATGTTTTGCTGCTAATTCAAATTGACCTGCCATAATTTTTCCTTCTATCTATATTTTTTTAATTGTCTCAACTTATTGATATAAATATCATAAACAAAACTATTAGGCTACTCAAGTTTAACAAACTTTTTATTTATCAAATTTTATATTAAGTTTAAATCTTTGTTTGATTAAAGCATTTCTTTTTTATTAGGTACTTATTAGTTATAATTGAATAAAAGTATTTAAATAAGGATAAAAAATGAAGTTTTATAAGAAACCCCAAAAGACACCCGAAGAAAAAAAACAAAAACAGATGGATATGGTTAAGTTGGAAATTGAATATGAGCAATATCTGGTTCAGGAAGTCGCAAAAACAAAAAATATGCTTAAAAATAAATATAAGCAAATAAAAACCCTATATGAAGGCTGGCTATATGGTGTCTATGTTGCAATACTGGACAATCAACAAACAAAAGAAAAAAAAGGAAAATTATATTATTTGTTTAATAATATCACCGAAAAAGCAAATAAGTATAAGTTATCTTACACTATAGATGATAAAAACAACTGTATATTTAACATTGCAGACTTAAAACAATTCCCCAAGTCTTATATTAGTATACTAAAAAGACATCATTTAGACCTCAATAAAGAAAAGTCTAATATAAACGAACTAATATGCGCTCATATTTACAAGCTTAAAGAAAATATTCATATTCATCACTCTGACTACAATAAGCTTAATAACTGCATAAAAAATCTTGTGCCTTTAGAAAAAGAATTTTTTGATAGCCTCGGCGAAGAAAAACAACAGTCTCTGGCAAAAGCTCAACAATATATTCCAGAAAAATTCAAAGTCGAATTTAAGAGAAAAGCCAAGGATATTATAAAAATGGAATATAGAGCCTGTGAACTTTATTATACCCATAGACTTCCTGTAGAAAAAGTTGCTGCAACTTTAAGAAACAGACTGAGCAAAGCAGCAGTCCAAAGAGTAATCAAACTTTATCCATATTTTAATCTTTATCAAAAGTCAAAAACTGATATCAAGGGTAGCAAAAAATAAATATACTAACTCAAAAATACTTTTCAGATTCTTTGATAGTGTTAAGTCTAAGTAAAATAGGCTCTCTTCAGAAAAGAGTAATCTGAAATTTAATTGATGACCTGTATAATAATGGTGTACACTTGTATTTAACTGTGTACACCATTTATATTATAGTGTTATTTTGCGAATTATTTTTATTTGCAAAAACTGGTTATATATAATTTTTCACAAGCTTCATGCTGCAAAGCTCACCGCACATTGTGCAAGGAGATCCATTGTCAATCTTTTCAAATACTTCAGGATTAATAGCATACTTTGCTTGCTCAGTCCAGTCCAGATCCCTTCTTGCAATAGACATATTCAAATCTCTTTTAATAGAGCTTTGCTTGCCTTTTGCAACGTCAGCGGCATGAGCTGCTATTTTAGAAGTAATAATACCCTCTTTTACCTGCTCAGTATCAGGCAGCCCAATATGCTCACTAGGTGTAACATAACATAAAAAGTCAGCACCGTTTAAAGCCGCTAAAGTCCCACCAATAGCAGAAGTAATATGGTCATACCCAGGGGCAATATCAGTAACTAATGGACCTAAAACATACAATGGAGCACCTTGAGTTAACGTTTTAATGGTTTCCATCATTCCCGGTATAAGATTTAAAGGCACATGCCCGGGTCCTTCAACCATAGACTGAACCCCAGCCTTTCTTGCACGATTTACTAATTCTCCTAAAACAATTGTTTCAGCAACTTGAGCCCTATCACCGGCATCTGCACCGCAGCCGGACCTTAAGCCATCACCCAAGGACAATGTAACATCATGGGTCTTAGCAATATCCAAAAGCTCATCATAATATTCATAAAGAGGATTTTCTTTCCCGTGTCCCTGTATCCAGGAGGCTAGCATTGAACCACCACGACTTACTATACCTGTGATTCTTCCTTGTTCTTTTAATGCGCGAACCACACCTTGAGTAACGCCACAATGTACTGTTATAAAATCAACACCATCCTTGCAATGCTTTTCAATGGATTCAAATAAAGCATCTTTAGTTAGTTCAAGTATTGACTCCTTATCAACAATTGCCTCTACACCTGCTTGATATATGGGTACTGTACCAATAGGTACTTTAGCTTTGCTTATTATTTCTTTTCTTGTTTTATCAATATCTTTTCCAGTAGATAAATCCATTATTGCATCAGCACCGGTGTCTTCTGCTATTTTTAATTTACAAAGCTCTTCTTGTATAGAGCTTCTTTGTGATGATGTTCCGATGTTTGCATTTATTTTTATTGATAAACCTTCTCCTACACCGGTAGGGATAACGTTTGTATGATTAATATTTTTTAAAATAACGATTTTTCCCTCAGCTACTTTCTGCATTAAAGCATCTGGGGTCATTTCTTCTTTTTTTGCGACCGCTTCCATTTCAGGGGTTAGTTCGTTATTTTTTGCTTTTATTAATTGAGTCATCTCTTAATTCCTTTTATATACTCTACTCATGGATTAATTAGAATTATATTTAGCTCATACCACTGATTTTAATATAATTGACTAAGCAGAAAAATATTTTAGAGTCAGTATAGCACAAATTATAAATCTTCACCTTATTATAAAGGTTAACATTTAATTCAAGCATAAAAAAATAAAAAATTAAAACAACTCATAAAAAAGATTAAACATTATTATACTGAAATTCCAGCTCAGTTCTAATCTTATCTGCCGTAATATATATAATTTCAGCCTCTTCACTTTTTTTCAAATAAACCTCTTTTATTCCAGCCTGAATAATAAACCTTTTGCACAAAATGCAAATCATATTATGCCCATATATATACATAGTTGAATTACGGCATCTTTCTTCTCCTGCTTGAATGATCGCATTTTGTTCAGCATGTATACTACGGCAGGTCTCGTACCTGGTGCCGGATGTTATGTTATTTTTTATTCTGTAGCAAAATCCCAATTCTCTACAAGATATAACCTTAGAAGGCGTACCATTGTAGCCTGTCGCTTTTATTTTATTGTTCTCATTAACAATTACTGCACCAACTTGAGCTCTTATACAGTTTGACCTTGCTGATATTGTTTTAGCCACGTCCAAAAAGTAATCTGTCCAGTTTGATGTATGCATAATAAACTCTACCGCCAAATTTTTTACCACCAATATATTAATAATAATAAATCAGGTATCAAAAAATAAAACATTTTTAATATTATTGTTTTATTTTTTTACATTAATAAATTAATAAAAAGCCAAAACAAGTTACCTGTAGATCACTGCTTATACTCTATTTAAAGTATTTTGGTGATAATTATTATCTTTTTGTGTAATCGTTATAATATAAGCTTTGATATACCACGACAGAAGTTTAAAAAAACAAACTCGGTTTAATATGTATCGTAAACAAAAGTTAAATGTATATATTGCAAAACACTATATTTATTTACGATATTGTGGTATAAAAAGAATAGCTAAATTTGCTTACTTATAAAGGGCAGGTTTTTGGGTTGTTATGAATATTCAAATTAAAGAAGATAAAAAAAGAAAAGGCGTTTAAAATAACTATAAAAACGTTAATCTTTGCTGCGAAAAGCAAAGAAGTAAATGTTTAAATATTTTCTTACAATCTCATCCATATAAGTTTTAAGTAGGGTATATTATTATAATGAATTCCAATTCACAACCAAACAATCCGAATAATATTGATGCAATTGCAGAAATAAAAAGCAGACTTGATATTGTAGAAGTCGTATCAGAGCATGTTGTCTTAAAAAAAACAGGTAGAAATCACTGGGGATTATGTCCTTTTCATAAAGAAAAGACTCCTTCGTTTTCTGTAAGTCAGGATAAAGGTATATTTAAATGCTTTGGTTGTGGGGAAGGTGGTGACTCAATAAGCTTTTTAATGAAAATTAATAACCATTCGTTTTTTGAAGTAATAACAGAACTAGCCCAAAAATTTGGCATACCACTTCATTCCGGTAGTTATTCAACAGAAAAACAAGAGTTAAAACAACAAATATATTTATTAAATGAATCAGCTGTAGACTTTTTCCACAGTAATTTTTACGAAAGTAAAGATGCGGAAAAAGCCAGGGATTATTTGTTAAAAAGAGGAATAACAGAACAAATCATAAATGAGTTTGAATTGGGCTTTGCCCCTAAACAACCTGATGCTTTAACTAATTATTTAATAGATAATTTTCGAACAAATTATGATGTACTTGAAAAAACAGGCTTAAGCCTAAAAAGATCCTCAGGGCAAGGATATATAGACAGATTTAAAAATAGAATAATAATACCTATAAGAGACGAAAAAGGTAATTATATTGCATTCGGAGCAAGGCTACTTGATGACAACGGCCCAAAATACTTAAATTCACCAGATACCCCTGTTTTTAATAAAAGCAGAAACCTTTTTGCATTATATCAGGCAAAAAACAGTATAAAAGAAGAAGATAGCGCCATATTCATGGAAGGCTACTTTGATGTTATTACAGCACATAGCAACGGATTAAAAAACGTTGTAGCAACTTTAGGCACTGCAATGTCGGAAAATCATTTAAGGCTAATATCTAAATTTACTAACTCAAAAAGGATATTTTTGGCGTTTGACATGGATACTGCTGGAATAAATGCAACTGATCGCGGTGCAGAAGTTATAAAATCAGCCTTTTCTGGATTGGGCGAAATAAAGCAATTTGATGGAAGTATAGCAGATACATTTGTTGATAATAATAAACCAGTATGTGAAATAAGAGTAGTAAACATTCCTGCTGGGAAGGATCCCGACGAATTTATAAGAGCTGAAGGATTAGACGCATATAAAAATCTTATAAATAACGCACCCCTTTTGATAGATTACCAAATAAATAGGATAATAGATTCAAAGGGAGATATAAAGTCACCACAACAAAAATCAAAATTTGTGAAAACTTTAATACCGGTGTTATGTGAGATAAAAAATACAATAGTAAGAAATGAATATATTAAGATTCTCTCAGAAAGATTGGAGGTCGACGAAGAATCTTTTAATATAGAAGTTAAAAAAAATTTACAAAGGAGCCAAATAAAAGATAGAACTCCGGTACAAATCAGCAAAGGTGTTAAAAGACACCTGCTGGCACAGAAAAATTTATTAAGCTTATATTTTATTAAAAGTGACAATCTTTCTTGTCTAACAATAAATAATTTTTTAAAGGAGGTAAATTTTACAGATTCAGATTATTTATTAATAAAGAAAGAAATAGAAAATATAATTCACGAAGTAGGAAACAATGCAGAGATATCCGAAGAACTACTTGTAAAAATTGTAAGTAATGAAGATTTAAAGAAAAAAGTAGTGGATATAATGTTTTCTTTAGACGACAAAATGAATATGAATGAAAAACAACTAAGACTATATGTTGATGAAAATATCTTATGTATAAACCAATATGTTGCATTAGAAGAACAGAAACAATTAAAGTCTGATTATCATACAGCTGATGACGACGACTTGTCTTCCTTGCAATTGCAATATAAAGTTAGGGAGTTGGTTCAAGCAAGATTGGAGAAAATCAATGGCAAGAAAAACCAAGAATAAAGATGATGGAATGATGGTGGATATAATGGAAGAAAATAACAGTTTTAACAAAAAAGAAGCTGCTACTAATATCGACGGATATATGGAAGGTGAAGTTGATGCAGATCAGATAAACAGGCTATTTGACAGATCTCCTTCTATTGGGATAATGGACCAAGGCGATGATTCAATGATGTCAGATGACAATGAAGAAATGGAAGAAATTGATTTATCACCTCCCAAAGGGGTTTCCATTGATGATCCTGTAAGAATGTATCTTAGAGAAATTGGTAGAATTCAATTATTAACAGCAGATGAAGAAATCGAACTGGCAAGAAAAATTGTAACCGGCGGTGAAGACGGCAAAGTTGCCAAGCGTAAACTGGTTCAAGCTAACCTCAGACTAGTTGTTAGTATTGCAAAAAAATATGTAGGTCGTGGAATGCTCTTTTTAGATTTAATCCAAGAGGGCAACCTTGGTTTAATTAGAGCAGCAGAAAAGTTTGACCACGAAAGAGGATATAAATTCAGTACATATGCAACTTGGTGGATAAGACAAGCTATAACAAGAGCAATTGCAGATCAAGCAAGAACTATTAGAATTCCTGTCCATATGGTTGAAACTATTAATAAACTTAAAAAGATTACGCGTAAGCTTGCTCAAGACTTAAGTCGTAAACCTTCAGAAGAAGAAATTGCACAAGCAATGGGCGTAACAATCAATAAACTAAGAGAAATAATCAAAGTTGCGCAAGAGCCTCTTTCTCTTGAAACACCTATAGGCAAAGAAGAAGACAGCAGGCTAGGCGACTTTATTGAAGATAAAGAAGCTGATGCTCCTGTTATGACAGTTGCACATGAACTTTTAAGGGAAGATTTAGCAGAAGTCTTAAGTAGTTTATCTCCAAGAGAAAGAGATGTACTAAGATTAAGATTTGGTATGGATGATGGCAGACAAAGAACTCTTGAAGAAGTCGGTCAATTATTTGGTGTAACTAGAGAAAGAATTAGACAAATTGAAGCGAAAGCCCTAAGAAAGCTTCGTCATCCAAACAGAAGCAGAAGATTAAAAGAATATATTGAAACCTAAACAAGAACTCTCTTTCTGAATCCATAAATAATTTTGTGTAAACCTCTGGAAAAAAGTAGTAAATTAAAAACGGAGGTTTTATCAATGAACAGTAACATGTGTCTCAGATGAGTCCTTATTTAAGCTTCTTTACTTAATTTCTCAAGATATTACGAAAAAATGGACTATGCCTATTCCAAATTTGAAGAGGGATTAGATATATTTTTCTAATCCCTCTAAATTAAACAAAACTTGTTACGGAATCGGTATTTCTTCTTGAATTTCTTCCTGAATATCAATATCAAAAGTGTTTGAGTTAATAACTTTATTTACGCTTGCTACATAATCATTTTCATCTAATGACTGAATACGTACACCAGTAGCAGGTCGACCTTGTTTTGCTATATTAGCAACACTTTGTCTGGTAACAATACCTTGTGCAGTAGCTATCATTACTTCTTCGTTTTCAGCAATGATGTTAATAGAAGCGACTCGACTTGATTGATTTTTAAATTTAGTTGCAATTAATCCGATACCACCTCTATTTTGAGGTCTGAATTCTGCTATAGAAGTTCTCTTGCCGTATCCGTCAGTTGTAATAATTAATAATTCAGCAGTATAATCCTTAGGAACAATATCAAAACCTACTATGGAATCATCTGCTTTTAATTTAATTGATGTTACGCCTCTGGCACTTCTTCCAAGCGGTCTTAGGTCACTAACAGGAAACTTAATAGACATACCATGGCTTGTTCCGATAATAATTTCATCATCATCATTAGCTAGCTTTACCCAGCCCAATGTATCAGTTTCGTCTAAGCCAATGGATATTATACCGTTTCTTCGGATTGACTCAAAATTACTTAACTTTATTTTCTTTATATAACCTTTTTTGGTTAACATAATTAAATATTTATCTTCTAAGAATTCTTTTACCGGTATTACAGCTGTAATTGATTCATCCTGGGTAATAGAAAGCAAGTTTATTATCGGCAATCCACGTGCATTCCTTCCACCTTCAGGGAAATCATATACATTTAGGCTGAAACCAACCCCTGTACTACTAAAGAAAAGAACCTTATTATGCATTGTTGCTGTAAAGAAGTGTTGTACATCATCATCTTCTTTGGTTTTAATAGCACCTTTTCCTCTGGTAGCTCTATTTTGTCTTTCAAAAGTATCAAGAGCTATTCTTTTAATATAACCTTGATTTGTAATAAATACAGCCATCGAAATATTTGGAGTTAAATCAGCTACGCTTAATTCGTTTTGGTGAGGAATAATTTGAGTTCTTCTTTCATCACCAAATCTTTCTTTGTCTTCAAGAAGCTCTTCTTTAATAATAGCAAGAACTTTGTTTCTATCTGCCAAGATAGCATTATATTCTTCTATCTTATTTTTCAAGTGCTGATATTCCGCATTGATTTTTTCTTGTTCTAATCCGGTCAAACGTCTTAATTGCATTTCAAGAATAGCATTCGCCTGGTCTACATCAAGACCAAATTTGCTAATCAATGCACTTCTGGCAATTTCTGTAGACTGAGAAGTTTTAATTGTTTCAATAACTTCATCAAGATTGCCCAGAGCTATAATTAAACCAGCTAAAATATGCGCTCTGGCAATAGCTTTCTTTAACTCAAATTCGGTTCTTCTTGTTACAATTTCAACTCTGTGCTCTACAAATTCGCTTAACACTTCGTATAAATTAAGGAGTCTAGGTTGTTTTCCAACAAGAGCAAGCATATTAACCCCAAATGTTGTTTGCATTTGAGTTTGCTTATATAGATTGTTTTGAACGATATCAGGCTTTGCATCTCTTTTAAGTTCAATAACAACTCTCATACCATCTCTGTCAGATTCATCCCTTATATCACTAATACCTTCTATTTTTTTGTCTTTTACAAGGTCAGCAATTTTTTCAATTAAGTTAGCTTTATTAACCTGATAAGGCAGCTCAGAAATTATTATTGCCATTCTATCGTGTCTGCCGGGACCTCCATTAACTTCCTCTATATTACAGACAGCTCGCATTATAACACTGCCACGACCTGTTTCATAAGCGGATTTTATTCCCTCCATCCCCATAATAGTCGCAGAGGTTGGAAAATCAGGTCCCTTTATGTGGTGCATTAATTCTTCTCTAGTAGTTTCAGGATTATCTATAAGAGCAATAAGTCCATCGACAACTTCATTTAAGTTGTGAGGAGGTATATTAGTAGCCATACCTACAGCAATACCACTACTGCCATTTAGCAATAGCATAGGTAAACGTACAGGAAGAACTTCCGGCTCTTCCAAACTGCCGTCAAAGTTGGGTGTAAAATCAACAGTTTCAGCGTCAATATCTGCTAACATAGAGGTAGTGATCTTTCTCATTCTAGCCTCTGTGTATCTCATAGCAGCTGCGCTATCACCGTCTACACTACCAAAGTTACCATGCCCGTCTATTGTTTGGTAGCGAGTAGAAAAGTCTTGTGCCATTCTGACAAGAGCATCATATACCGCTGTATCACCGTGTGGGTGATATTTACCAAGAACTTCACCAACAATACGAGCACATTTTTTATATGGCTTATCAGGTGTCATCCCAAGTTCATTCATAGCGAATAAAATTCTTCGATGAACCGGTTTTAAGCCATCTCTAACATCAGGCAAAGCTCTTCCTACAATTACAGACATTGCATAGTCTATATAAGAACGCTTCATCTCATCCCTAATGTTTATTGGAACTATATTTCCACTATCAAAAACTGATTGTTGACTCAATTTTTATCCCTTTTCTAGTCTAGTTTTTCCAAATAAAAACTAATTATGATATCTTAATCCTATTTAATCGTACCATAATCAGCTTTGTTATTCAAAATAATACTTTTAATTAAAATTATTTATTCATAATCTTTTTTAAAGCCGTATTTCTTTTTGTCGTCTTCATTTCTACTAGTGTGCATAACGTTTTTATGAAACTTTTTAAGAGGTATGTTTTTATCAATTTTTATATCATTATTAAGTATTTTATTATCAGGATCTACAATTGTATTGGCACATTTACTGCAAAAGTATCCCACTCTATTATCATGGTTTAATAAGGTTTTACAAATTTTGCATTTAACTTTTATTCGTCCTGCTATAGTAGTTAAACGTCCGTTTCTATATAAGCCGTCAACTTCTGAGAAAGGAATGTCCAACGCTTCACTGATCGATTCCAAAGATATATCATTTCTTTTTTCTACTTCTACGTGTTCTACGTACTTTATTATTTTTTCTATAACATCATTTTCTACTTGCCAGCAGTCATTGCAAATATTTCTAAATGTTTTTTTAAATAAAATACCACAATTTTTACAATTTATTAGATTAGACACGCGGATAATATCCTTTCATTGAAAACCCCTTAGTTTTTATTATATATTATAATTTATGTAGTTCAATGAAAAAAGTTTTATTTACAATAAAAAAATGGTGTGAAATGAGTAAAAACGCAATTGTTATTAATAACAAAAAAGCCTATCATAATTTTAATATATTTGAAAAATATGATGCAGGCATTGTTTTGACCGGAACAGAAATAAAATCTATAAGAGCTGGTAAAGTTAATTTAAAAGACAGCTTTGCAAAGATTGAAAAAGGTGAAGTATGGTTGCACAGTGTGCATATTAGTCCATATGAAATGGGAAATCGTTATAATCATGAGCCGGAAAGGAAAAGAAAACTTCTTTTAACAAAGCAAGAGATAATAAAAATGACCAATAAAATAAAGCAAGAAGACTATACTATAGTTCCTTTAAAGATATATTTTTCAAAAGGATGGGCAAAAATTCAAATTGGTCTGGCTAAAGGTAAAAAACTTCATGATAAAAGGGAATCTACAGCTAAAAAAGATATTAAAAGACAAATAGAAAGAACATTAAAAGGGAGGTATTAGCCCCCCCTTTTATTTTCATACCCTATGTTGTGATTATTGAGCAAGACTAAGTTGTCTTTTTCTTCTTCTCATTAAATCAACAAACGCTTCCAATCTCGTAACAAAGCCAGCTCTACCTGTTTGTTCATCAAGAACAAGAGCCAGTATGGGAAGTGCTCCATCCTGTCTCATTGCAGGAAATATGTTTTGAGACATAATTTCCGGCATACAAGTAAACGGACTTAAATGAATAATGCCATCAATCCCCTGTTTAGTAGCATATGCAATATCACCAACTGATTCTATTGCGTCCCCGCCAATATCTCTGAGTAGATAAGGTTTTGCAAATTCATATGATCTTTCAAGGTGAGTCTTACCTTTTCTCAAAAATTTAGGTATTAACGCAGTTTTTACCCATCCACCCAGGCTCATGCTTCTTCTTGTTTGTACTCCTAGACGACCTAGCTCTCTTTCCAAGTTCTGATTAGAAAATGAATCAAGAACCATAAAGATTTCGCCGGTTAGATCGACATTTAATACTTCTCTTTTGTCATCTATTTCTGTCTTTTTTATTTCACTGATAGCCTTTTTGTGGGCTTCTTTTAATTCTTTTTTGTTTAAGGCGTCATCAACCCACCTTAAACCTTTTTTATATGCTTGTTCGGCTGTTCCAAGGTTTACTTCTCTGGCTCTATAATAAGAAAGCACATTATCAAGATTATCCAATACAAAAACCTTACTAACCGCCAGATGAATAGATTTTATTATATGAAATATATTATTATTTCCTGTTATTTTTTTAAGCCCTTTAATCATCTCCATGAATTTGCCTTTGTATAGGTCAACATCTACATATTTGATATGATAGCCTAAATCATCCAGTGCATTTTTAATGCTTTTGCTATATTCTCCCAGTCTGCATATGCCGGGACTACTAATCATTACTATAGCTTCTGCCCCTGACTCTATTGCCTCTATATAATTACCTAGCAATAGTTTATATGGTAAACAAATTGCTTCCGGACTATATTTTGTACCGATAGAAAGGGTTTTTTTACTTGTTTTAGGAGGTACTACAACCTCTCCGCCAAGTGATTTTATTAAAGAAGAAACAACTATATAAATAGTTCCCATGTGAGGAAATGAAACTTTAATTTTTCTTTCTCCTATTTACTCTATCTCAAAAACAAATTCAATTTAATTAGACATCGCGCAAAACTATTTGTCTATAAATTTTTAAATAATTGTCTCAAATCTTAATTTTTTTACTTGATAATTTTCTCAAAATTTCTTTGCATTTCCAGGTACCCTGACTTTGTTAAGCTTAAAGAAATATTTGTTAAAAACAGTAACAAAGGGACACCTGCTAAAATAATAATTGCTATAATAATGCCTTTTTTTAATTTTTTAAAATCAAAAGTTTGTTGCCCCAGGACGTTACTGTTTCTTCTATAGTCAGTAATAAGATAATTGATTAAGTTATGTTTTTCTTGAAATGATAAAGATTCAATAAAATCAATGTGTTCATTATCTATATGGAAAACAAATTTTTTTGATTTGTTAATATCATCAGAATCATTTTGATTTTTAACATTATTTACCAATTTTTTCACCTGTTAAACTTATGTTTATAATATTATTATACTGGTTCAATATTAGATTTCAGATTAATCTTTATCAGAGACTAGTTTATTATATTAATTTTAACTCGATTTAATAATCTGAAAAGTATTTTAGCGTAAGCATAAAGGCTGAGCAATTGGGACCGGGCAGGAAGATAATTTAAAACTTTTTATTTAATTAAAATTATTTTAGATTAAATAAAAAAATAAATTTTTCAGTAGTAAGGGGAGTACATAGTGTTTGAATTGAATAAAACCAGACTCAAATCGGTTATACAGAATTTAAATAAATCTAAGGTTCTAGTTATTGGCGATTTTGCTATAGATGAAATGGTTTATGGCAAAACAGAAAGAATATCAAGGGAAGCTCCTGTTTTAATTTTAAAGCATTCATATACAAATATTTTGCTGGGTGCTGCTTCAAATGCTGCTCATAATATTTCAACATTAAATAAAGGTAATGTCTCAGCTATAGGTGTATGCGGAGATGATTATTACGGTGCTATTCTTTTAAATGCACTAAAAGAAGCAAATATTGATACATCTTCTATGGTAAAAGATTCAAACAGAGCCACTACTACAAAGACACGAATATCCGGTTTTGCTACTCAATCTGTAACTCAGCAGATTGTTAGAATTGACAGAGAAACAAATGAGAAGGTTGACGGGAAAGTACAGGATAAAATAATTGATAATATTAATGCAATAGCTGCTGATTTTGATGCAATTCTATTATCAGACTATGGTATTGGTATAATGACCCCTGAGGTTATTGAAGCTACAACTAAAGTAGCTAATAAAAATAATATTTTTCTTGCTGTTGATGCGCAAGAAAACCTTGACAGATTTCAAAATGCAACAGTAATAACTCCAAACCAGCCTGAAGCAGAAAGAACGCTGGGATATGAAATAACAGACTCAGAGTGTCTATTAAACGCTGGGCAGGAGTTATTGGATAAAACATCATCTGAAATGATACTAATAACTCGCGGTAGTGAAGGTATGATGCTTTTTGAAAAATCGGGTAAGGTTTCCAGTGTACCGGCGTTTAATAAATCAGAAGTATTTGATGTTACCGGGGCGGGGGATACCGTAGTAAGCAGTTTTTTATTAGGATTATGTGCAGGAGCCTCCGGTAGGGAAGCAGCGTTTTTAGGAAATTTGGCAGCAAGTATTGTAATAAAACAATTTGGTGCAGCTACTACAGATTCAAAAGAGTTGATGGAAACATTAGATGCTCTAGAGGTTGATGATATTCATACAGGAAGCGTAAAATGATAAAGAAATTTAATATTCTTAAGTTTAACTTTATTGATTTAATAATAGTTTTAGCTTTATTAATCGGATTAACAGGTTTCTTTCTTGTTAAAACAGATAAATACTCTACATCTGCTAATATAATAAAAGAGCACAAGCAGATAGAATTTGATGTTTTAATAAAAGGGTTAAGGCTCACATCTAATAAAAATATATTTAAACGAGATGATAAAGCATTTATAACCATAAGAAACGTGCCTTATATGTCTTTAGACATAGTTAAGTCAAAAGTTGAGCCGTGGCAAACTTTAGTGCCTAATCCTGAAAATACATCCAGATTTATTTTAATAGATGATAAGGCAAAAAAATATGAATATAATGCGCTTGTAACATTAAAAGATAAAGCTATAATAACTGAAACCGGACCTGTTATAGGTGGTAATAAAATTAAAATTGGCTTACCTCTAACATTAGAAGGTTTTAACTATAGATTAAATGGTATTGTAACTGATATTAGACTTAAAGAAAATGATGAAAGCAATAAGTAATTCTTTTTTTATAGGGTTATTAAAAAAACTGGAATTGCAAGATAGTCCTAATACCTTAAATTTGGTAAAAAAAAGCTTTATCGTAGAGAAAGTCATAAATTTATTTAAAAATTTTCAATCAAAATTTTCAGATGTTCTGCGAGGAAGTATTTTATTTTCTCATATTGATGATATTTGGCTGGTACTTATTTCTTTAATGCTGATATCATTAACGTTTTGCTCGACTACTGTTATTGGTATTCTTGTATTTTCTTGCTTTATGATATTTTTATTAAAGCTTTTATTTACAAAAGGAGAAACTCACCATTTTAGCAGCTTAGATATTGCTGTATTTCTGTTCTTAATCGTTACGGGAATTAGTGTAACCTTTTCTACTTTTTTCCTTGCCAGTTTAAAAGGCTATTTAAAAATGCTGGTGTTCCTTGTGTGTTATTTGACCTTTATTAACTTTTTTAAAAATAGTTCTAAGAAACTGATATATTTACTAGTTTTATTGACAATAAGCGCAACTGCTGAATCCTTTGTTGCTATATTTCAACAGATTGTTGGGGTTGAAGATCTTGCTTTATGGCAAGATAGGACTCAAATAAATCCTGAGCAGGTTATGAATAGGGTATATGGAACATTAAAGCCGTATAACCCTAATCTTTTGGCAGGATATTTAATACCATCTTTTGCTATAGCTCTTGGTTTTTCTTTTTTAATGCTGGCTAAAAAGAAAATTTATCCGTTCATACTTTCATCAGTTAGTAGTTTTATAATATTGATGGCATTGATTTTTACGGGTTGCAGAGGCGGCTTTATTGCAATTAGTGCAATGAGTTTATCTATTTTTGCTATTTCAGGACATTTAATTTTTAATGATTTAAAAGAACAGTATCAATTAAAAAGAATATGGCTGACAACTGTTATTTTTTCTATAGTTTCAGTATTTTTATTTATTTTAAATTCACCATCATTGCAGCATAGAATAGTATCAATGTTTGCATTTAGAGAAGACAGCAGTATTTCTTACAGGATGAATGTTTACTCTGCCTGTATAACAATGTTTACTGATAATTGGGTAATTGGGATCGGGCCGGGAAATACAACTTTTAGGCTTGTTTACGGATTATATATGATTCCCGGCTTTCATGCCCTTGGCGCATACAGTGTACCGTTAGAGGTGGCTGTTGAAACAGGCATTTTAGGATTTATTGCTTTTTTATTTTTGTTATTTAATATTTTTATAAAATCAGCAAAATATATCATCAATAATCATAATTTACAAAATAAAATAATAATAGCTACGGCATTCACCGGTATAATCGGACTTATGTCTCATGGACTGGTTGATACAATATGGTATAGACCGCAGGTAAATATATTATTCTGGTTGTTTGTAGCTATTATTGCTGTTGTTACATCAAAAGAGAATTTCAATAAAAATGCTTAGTCATAAATCTGAAATAAAAAGGGTTTTAGTTATAAATTTTGGTGGTATTGGCGATCAAATATTATTTTTACCTACTTTAAAAGCCATAAAAGAAACTTATGGAGATGCATCAATTACTTTTATCACTGAGCCTAGAAGTAAATCTATAAAAGATCTTGTTTCTTATATTGATGAAATGATCATTTGTGATTTAAAAACAGGCAATAAGTATATTAAAGCCCTAAAGCTGTTGTTTCAAATAAGAAAAGGTAAATATGATATTGTTTTCTCTTGTGGCGGATCTCAGTTTGTATCTATTTTATTATTTTTGACAGGTATTAAAAATAGAATTGGATATAATAGCGGCAAGTTAAGCGAAGTTATACTAACAAAAGCAGTAAAGCTAAACAAGCAGCAATATGCCGTAGATATGTACTATGATTTAGTAAGGCATTTGAAGCCTGATGATAATATTTTGCCGGAAATTGAACTAGATGAGGAATATGAGAATCAGGCGAGGGAAATTATTAGTGCAAATGGCAAGCCTGTTATTTTGATTCACCCCGGGGTTAGTCAGTTAAGCATACAAAAGAATATAATTAAATTTTGGGGTGTAAAGAGCTGGAGTGACTTGATAGTAGATTTATCAAATGATAACAAGTATAAAGTTGTTTTAAGCGGTGGACCTGATGACAAGGATATTATAGCTAAAATCGAGGCGGAATTAAATATAGCAGACTTTAATAAAGATAATTATCTGAATTTATACGGACAGACTAAAAATATATTGCAATTGGCCGGGCTTATAAAGGTTAGTGACTTACTTGTTTGTGTAGATTCTGCGCCTATGCATATTGCTGTTGGCTTAAATAAAAAATTAGTGAGCTTATTTGGGCCAACTGATGAGAAAAAATTATTGCCAGCTAATAATAACAATTTTGTTGCTGTAATAAATAAAGATAGCTCAAACTGTCGCCCTTGTTTGTGGGATAAGCGACAGGCTTCTTGCGAGAGCTTAGATTGCTTGAATATAAATTATCTTGATGTGCTGCAACAGATAATATCTACTCTATATTAGTTATTCTTTAATTAGGATACCGCCCCAGTCTACAAGTGTAAAGCCTTTTCTTTCAATGGGTTTTAGCTTTTGTGGATTTATCTCAAAAGTAGCATCTGTTTTAAGTTCTTTAACCACCATATATAGCCTGTTAGAAGAATCTGGCCTTGGTGAAACCTTCATTGACAAATATTTATCCACAGCTTCATTTTGAATAAAATAGATAAAATAAAATTTAGCCTGGTTATTTGCTAGTATAGTCCCCCAATACTTGAGAAAGTCATATTTTTCTTTTTGGTTGAATTTTAAATTATCTAATTTTTTAGATAAAAATTCTTGAATATCGTCTTTTTTAATTATCCATCCATTTCTAGATATAGGTAATGGTTTTGCTGTTTGTATTCCATCCCAGTAGATATAAGGATAAACATTTGTAAAACAGGCATTTTTGGCGTATTCAAAGCCAAATTCGTTGCCGGTAAAATCATCACAGTTAGTATACTCAACTTGATAATCATTTAGTGTGCCGTTTGGATGTGCTAGTACCTTCCAGCCTTTATTTTTTACGTAGCGTGGGATATTAGTATCAAGTAAAATGGATTTAGCCAGTTTTATATTTATTATGGCTGGAGTTTTGGGGTATAAGTATATTGCAGGCTTACGAACTGATACTGAATATTTTTTAATAAACTTTTGGGTATCAAAAGAATCTATATTCATTGAGCTTTGATTAACAAATGCATTTATTAGTTTTTCAGATTGCACTTTGTTGTTTAGTGATTTTGAGATTGCCGGGTATAGTTGAAAAGCTATAAATGTAATCGCTAAAATGACTATTAACTTGTTTTTTTGCATTAATTTATCCTTATTTATGTAAAAAACTTATACCTGGGACATTAGCAAAAAAGGACCTTTATGCCTGCTGTACAGTTGGGCAAAACCAGATGATTAAATTTAAAAATGGATGCTCTATACCTGTCATAAAAAGCATCCATTATAAAGTCCCCCTCTTTTAGCCTTAAAGAGGACAAAATTTTTTATTCAATTGTATGTGATGTAAAAATTAAAGATTATATTGACTGCAATGATTTTTGCTTACAAAAGGGTATAAAAAGGCACACTTATCCTGGGTGACAGTCATCACCTTTTTTAGGTCATCGCTGTAAGCTTTGATATAGCTTAAGCTTAATTGAAACATAAATGCTCGATAGACCATTAACTTATGCGGTATGGGGAAAATGTGCTGTTTTAAGTTTGAAATTAAATTTTGCGTGGCTAGCGCATCCTTTAATCTCTTGATATAAGATAGATTTAGGCTTTTTGATGCTTTATTTATTTTTGCATCACTAAAGCTAACTCTATTTAGTTTAGAGCTATTACTTTTATTTATAGGATTTACGACTACCAAGGCTTCGGCAGTGCTATTATTTTTATTTTTTATATTTATTTTTTTTATAAACTCTTTAAAATTATATAATATAGGTAAAAAATGCTTGTTAAAATGATGAAAATAACAGCAGGTATATGATTTTACGTCTATAATATTATTATATGAAATAATTGGACATAGAAATGCTACCATATTCCACAAAATAAAAAGTAAATTGTTTAAATATTCTGCTAGCTTCATCAGTATAGCCTTTACTCCAAATTGTAGATTTTACCAATGAATATATACTTAATATATATAATAGCATCTTTTTAAAAATTTTGCATGAAAATAAAAACAAAATACTAATTTTGTAACATTTCTTGATAAAAAATATTTTTAAAAGAATTCTACTTATGATATGGCTCATTGTTAATTATTTTATAAGCTCTATATATTTGTTCAATTAAAAACAATTTAACCAGTTGATGAGGAAATGTCATTGAAGAAAGGCTTAATAGCATATCTGCCCGTTTTTTAACCTTATCAGAAAGACCATAAGCACCGCCTATGATAAAGTTTATCTGGTTTATTCCACTGTAAGAAAGTTTTTTTATTTTTTTAGCAAAATTTTCCGACGTAAATTGTTTTGAATTTATTTCCAGAACTATTGTGTATGAGTTTGGTTTTACTTTATTTAAAATTTTTTCTGACTCTACGTCTAAAATTTTGGCTATATTATTTTCATCTTTTATTATTTCAGGCTCTAATTCTATAAATTTGATAGAAGAAAAAGTTCTTAGCCTTTTGGTAAATTCTTCTATTCCGCTCTTAATATATTTTTCCCGAACTTTTCCTATTGATATTATTTGTATATTCATATTTTTATCTAAATATTTTCTAACATTTATTATTTTATCAATAAAAAAGTACTTTAATACATTAGTGTCCGATAAAAATTTTGAATAAAAGCAAAAACCTCCTAAAATAAAGTTGTTCAGACTTAATTAAAAATCAGGAGGTTTCAATTATGAAAAATTTTATCACAATATTTAATCAATTGCTAAATTTAATTCCATATAGTAAATTTCAAAAAGTAGTAGAAGAGTACAATGGAGATAAGTATACTAAAAAATTTAATAGCTTTCATCACTTTATTACCCTTTTTTATGCACAGCTAACCGAGAAAGATAGCTTAAGAGATATAGTAAATCCATTAAATATTGAAAGAGGAAAGCTTCAATTTTTTTCATTGCCGGATATAAAGCGCTCAACATTATCGGATGCTAATAATAAATTTGCCTTAGTCTTTTTAATTGGGCTAAATTCAGAAAACGCAAAGGTGCAATTAAAATACATACAAAATTAAACCATATATGATAGTTTATTTACTCATTTCTTATATCAAATTTCAAACCAAATCCAATTTATCTATACTTGAATTTACAAGAATACTTAGAGTTACACTATTTCAAAGGATTGCGCTTATTGATCTTTTATCTCTTAAATTTGATAGTATCCGAAAATGCAAGCAGGATAATGATTTTATCCAACTAAAACTATTCACATGATTTTACCGGACAGTAGTGACTTTAATATAATTTAATTTATTTAACGGATGAATTTGATTCAATAAAACTAGTATTATCAATAAGAATTATATTTCTTGTAGATAATTATAACAAAATATTAAATAAATTATTCTTGTTTTATATCAACTCTAAACTGCTTTTTTAAGCTTGCTAATTGTGTAAAACTTACCTAAGTAATAGTATAGTCGAAAAATAGTAACCCTAAACTTAACTAATGAGTGGTATTTTATACATAGATTTTATCTCTGGTGCTAAAATAAAGAATTTGTTATAATATTAAATAAATTAAGTTGCTTTAATTTAAATTATTTTTAGGTCAAATATAACAAAATTGAGCGTTTTTTAGAATTTGTCTGGAGTAAAATTATGGTAAGACCAACTCAACCAAAAGGAATAAAACCAAAACCTGATGGCGGGCAAGGAGGAGGGCAAGCTGGAAGCGACTCGGAAGCCGGTAAGGATAGCATGAAGTTAGTAGTAATAAACACAGTTATTACGTTGATAATCTGTTTTTTATTTGTAATTAGCAATTATTTTATTGTTCAAAATACTGTCTCTGGTGTACTCGACAAAGTGTCAGCCGTCCTAGGCGAAGAAGATGGCGACGATGGACATGCCGAAGCTGAGCACGTTGAACGAGGTGTAATTTTGGATTTAGGTGAATTTATTTTAAATTTAACTGATCCGGAAATGAGAACTTTTTTAAAAATTGAGGTTGCTATTGAATTAACAAAAACCGAAGAAGAAAAACATGCAGTACATGCCCCGAGTGGCGGTCACGGTCACGGTCACGGAGCTAAGCCCGTTGATCCTATAGAAGAAATAAAAAAGAAATTAGTTGAATTTAAACCTGCTGTAAGGGATGCTGTTATTTCTGTTTTATCTTCAAAAACAGCTGAAGAATTATCCAGCCTTGCGGGCAAGGAGCTGGCCAAAGAGCAGATAAAAGAATATGTTGATTCTATAATGGCTGGAGAAAGAGAAGTATTAAGAATTAGTTTTGGTGCGTTTATAATCCAACAGTAGCCGGGAGACAGACCAAAGATGGGTGATACATCTGACGCTTTATCGCAATCGGAAATAGATAATTTATTAAATTCTTTGAATGTAGGAACTGAGGGGGCTGGTAGTACTCCTGAAGTTGAAACTACTACGCAAAATATTGTTGTAGATATTCCTCAAGTCTCTCTAATGGAAGCATCTGCTGATGATAAAAAGAGCTACAAGCTTTATAATTTTAGACGACCTGATAAATTTTCTAAAGATCACCTTAAAGCAATACAAGACATTCATAAAGAATTCTCCAGGCAGTTTGCACTTATTTTATCTACTTATTTAAGAATGAATATTGAAATGGACGTTGTATCAACTGATCAGTTGACTTATGATGAATTTTCCCGTTCAATGCCAAATCCTATAATGATTTGTATATTAGAATTAAGTCCGTTACCGGGACAGATTCTTTTAGGTGTTAGTTATGAATCTGTTACAAGTATAGTTGACAGGATGTTGGGTGGTAATGGTAAAAATTTTAGTATGGTAAAAGAATTAACAGATATTGAAGAAGCTTTGGCTAAAAAAATACTAGAAAAATTAACAACAACTTTAGCAGAAGCCTGGAAAAATATTTTTCCTGTTAAAGGTAATGTTATTGGTATAGATGATGGGTATTCCAGGGCACAAATAGCTACACCGGGAGAAATTGTTGCATTGGTAACTTTAGAAATGCAAATTGGTGGACGCTTTTCTGGATTAATAAGTATTTGTTTTCCTTATCCTGTTTTAGAAAATGTATTGGGACAGTTAAGTTCTCAACATATTATTCAAACAAAAGGTATTGCAACCTCTGTAGAAGATAAACAAAAGATTTTAACAAAGTTAAATCCTAGTAGTTTAAAGGTAAATGTTAAACTTGGGGATGTAGATATAACTGTACGTGAATTGCTTGATTTGAAGGCCGGAGATGTTTTAAGATTAAATAGTTCGGTTGAAGATAATCTTGTGGTTAATGTTAATGAGATTTCTAAGTTTGTGGCTAAAGTTGGAACTTATAATAATAAAGTAGCTGTCTGTATAGATGATATAATCAAAGAAGATAATAGCAAAGAAGAGCTGGAGAAGTAATGAACGATAAGTTATCTCAGGAAGATATAGATAAACTGTTATCGGGAGAAAACGTAAATTTAATTTCTAGTGAAAATGATGCAGGTGCTGAAGTTATTAAAAACTTAACAGATCATGAATCTGATACACTGGGAGAAATCGGCAATATTTTTATGGGGTCCGCGGCAACAACCCTTTCTATGCTACTTGGTAACAAAGTTGAGATAACAACTCCAAAAATAAAAGAATATGCAACAATTCAGGATGTTTTTGATGTCCAGGAAGATATTGTAACTGTAGAAATAACCTATAAATACGGTTTGGACGGCGCTACTATTTTTGCCTTAAAAACTGAAGATACTGCGGTAATTGCAGATTTGATGATGGGCGGCGATGGTAAAATAGAAAACGTAGATATAGGTGAATTACAGTTAAGTGCTGTGGGTGAAGCAATGAATCAGATGACTGGTTCTGCTTCTACTACAATGGCATCTATGTTGAATATAAATATTGATATAACTCCTCCTATTGTTAAGCTTCAAAAAAGTGGCGGTAAGCTTGAATTAGAAAATAAAATGGATAAAGAAAGCATTGTTGCTGTTGCTTTTGAATTAAAAGTCGGAGAGTTGATAGATAGTGAAATAATTCAGTTATTATCACTATCTTCTGCTAAGGATCAAATTTATAAATTATTAGAAGCTATGGGACAAGAAGGATTTCCTGAAGATGCTGAATATCCACCGCCTCCTGAGCCGGTTGCATCTCCTCCCCCTGCTCCGCAACCACCCCCGATGCAACAACAAATGCCTCCACCGGGAATGACACCACCTCAACCTGATATGACGGGAGGAATGTATCAGCAACAAGCAGCTTCAATGCCTGGCATGCAGCCTGGTCAAGGAATGGGCACTCAGGGCGCTCATGGTATAGGGCAACCAATAACGGTGCAGCCTGTTGAGTTTTCTTCATTTGATAGTATGCAAAATTTATCAGGTGAACTAAATAAAAATCTTAACATAGTTATGGACATTAAGTTAAGACTAACAGTAGAATTAGGTAGAACTGAGCTGCCGATAAAAAAAGTTTTAGAATTAACTAGAGGTTCAATTGTAGAATTGGATAAAGTTGCTGGTGAGCCTGTTGAATTATATGCAAATGGAAAGTTAATTGCTAAAGGTGAAGTTGTAGTAATAGAAGATAACTTTGGTTTAAGAATTACAAATATAGTAAGTCCAAATGATAGGTTACAAAATTTATAGAAGTATGCAATAATATATAGATATGAGCGAAGTGGCTAACAAAAAAATAAATGTTTTGGTTGTTGATGACTCTACTCTAATGAGAAGAGTTATAACAGACCTTTTGCATAAGCATCCAAATATTAATGTTATTGGTTATGCAATAAATGGAGAAATGGCACTTAGGCAGCTCCATAAATTAAAACCTGATGTTATTACATTGGATGTTGAAATGCCATTGATGAATGGCTTAGAAACATTAAAAGAAATTAATAAAATTCGGCCAACTCCTACAGTAATGCTAAGCAGCTTAACCAAAGAAGGGGCTGATGTAACAATTCAAGCCTTAGAATTGGGAGCTGTTGACTTTGTTCAGAAGCCTGATGCCAGAAAATTTGACTTGAATAGTGTAGAAGAAGAATTAATACAAAAAGTATTAATTGCTTCTCAAATAGCTCATACCAAGTTAGTAGAACGCACACAAAAACAGATTCAAAAAAGAGAACGACCTGTTATAAGGACAACCCAAAAGGTAAGCAGGGTAAAGACTGTTATAATAGGTTGCTCTACTGGTGGACCTCAGGCATTAAAACAAATAATACCAGAATTGCCACATGATTTGCCTGCTCAATATTTAATTGTACAGCACATGCCCCCCAAATTTACTGAAATGTTAGCTCAAAGACTTGATAAAATGTCTAAAATTATAGTAAAAGAAGCAAAAGATTATGATACTTTAGAAGCTGGTCAAGCATTATTGGCACCTGGCAATTTTCATATGTGTATGGGATCTCAAAACAAGGTTAAGTTAACACAAGAGCCTCCTGTATGGGGCGTTAGGCCAGCTGTTGATATGACTTTATCATCTGCAGCAAGAATATTTAAAAGGGATTTAATAAGTGTTATATTAACAGGAATGGGACATGATGGCTCTCGTGGTGTTGAAACAGTTAAGAAATTTGGCGGTTATAGTATAGCTGAACATAAATCTACTTGTGTAATTTATGGAATGCCTAAACAAGTAGTAGAATCAGGTTATGTAGATAAAGTTTTACCCTTGCCTGATGTTGTGGATGGTATAATTAAAGCTGTGTATAGTTAGCTGTTATATAGCAGGAAAAAGTTTTATGGAAAAAAAGAATAACTTTGATTTGGATAAAATAGATTTTAGTCATTTAGTACCGAAAAGTAATTATAAAAAACCTTCGGAACAAGAATTTTCGGCATTTAAAACAAAAGTAGAACATTTAATTAATCTTGATTTAACCCATTATAAGAGCAATCAAATGGAGCGAAGAATCAATACTTTAATGAATCGAAACGGCATTGATAATTTAATGGTTTACTATAATTTATTAAAAAAAGACCCGGAAAAATTGCGTGAATTTATAAATATGCTAACTATTAATGTAACTGAGTTTTTTAGAAATAAAGATAAGTTTGATGAGTTGGAAAAAGATCATTTGCCTGATATTATAAAAAATACTGTCAATATAAAAGTTTGGTCTGCAGGGTGTTCTATTGGAGCCGAAATTTATAGTTTAGCGATGTTACTTGATAAGCACGGTGTTTTAAATAAAACTGAACTTATTGCGTCAGACTTTGATAAGGAAATATTAAAAAGGGCTCAGTCAGGTATTTATGCAGAAAACGAATTAAAATTATTAGATAAAGCTTATACAAAATACTTTACTCCTGTTGAGTCGGATAATAAAAAATTTCAAATATCAAAAAGACTTATAAGCAGTGTAAAATTTGAAAGAAGAGACTTATTAAATTCTACATTTGAAAAGAATTTTGATCTTATTCTTTGTAGAAATGTTGTTATTTATTTTACTGAAGAAGCAAAAGATGAATTGTATCAAAAGTTTTATGATAGTTTAAAGCCCGGTGGTATATTATTTATTGGCTCAACTGAGCGTATAAATAATTATAAAGAAATTGGTTTTAATTTAACTTCTTCTTTCTTTTATAAAAAATAAAAAAAATAATTGCATAAACAATAACCTTTTGTTATAGTAAGAAGGAAGAAATAAATATTCGATATTATGGCATAGTAGCTCAGATGGTTAGAGCGCGTGGCTCATACCCGCGAGGTCACTGGTTCGATCCCAGTCTATGCCATTTTTAATATTATAGAAATAGAAAATACTTTTTAAAATCTTTATAATTTATTTTTATTATGAATAATTTGATAAAAGAAAAAGTTTTTAAATTTTTAGAAAAATATAATTTTTTAAAATCTTCAAAAACAATAATTATAGCTTTTTCGGGTGGCTATGATTCACTTTGCTTATTAGATGTATTATACAGAGAATTTAATGATTATATTAATCTGGTGGCAGCGCATTTAAATCATAACTGGAGGGGGAAAGAGTCTAAGCAAGAGGAACTTAATGCAAATATTTATTGTTTAGACAGAAATATAGCTTTTTATAGTGAAGTTCTTCCAGAAAATTTGCCTCAGACAGAGCTGAAAGCAAGAGAACAAAGATATAAATTTTTTAACAATGCAGCTCAAAAGTATAATGCTGATGCTATCTTTACAGGACATACTTTTACAGATAATGTAGAGACTATTTTATATAGAATAATTAAAGGCACAGGGCTAAAAGGTTTACAAGGCATACCTGAAGTAAGGTATCAAGAAAGCGAATGTCATATTTACAGGCCAATACTTGATTTGACAAGAGAAGATACGATTAATTATTGCAATATTAATAATTTAAAGCCTAATGTAGATAGCAGTAATCTTGAACAAAAATACTTAAGAAATAAAATTAGGTTAAGCTTGTTGCCGGAGTTAAAATATTATAATAGCAATATTGACAATGCTTTATATCATTTGTCACAAATAGCTCTAGATTCTGAGGGCATTATAGAGGAATACTTGCAAGAAATAAAAAATAAAGTATTTCTGTCAATTGAAGAGTTAAGTATACAAAAATTTATACAACAATCCATCGGTGTTAAAAGACGCTTATTGATGGAGTTTTTGCTTAATAATGATTTAGATTATTCTTTTGAAAAAGTTAACGAATTGTTAGACTTTATAAAGGTTTCTTTTAAGCTGAAGTCAGGCAATACATTGTCTTTAACCAAAGGTAAATGGTTATTTGTATCAAGTGAGTATATTAAAATAATTAATTATACAAAATCTTGTATGGTACAATCTTCTATTGTAGTGGATATTAACCGCAAAAATTATCACCCTGAACTCGGGATAACTTTGGAATTTATAAGCAGAGATAAAGAAAATTTGCAGTATTTAGTTTTAAATGAAAAAGGTTTTCCCGATGAAAAGTCATCTGTTATATATGCTGATTTGAGTAATGTTAAGGGGTCTTTATATATTAGAACCAGACGGCATGGAGATAAGATTCAGCCGTTTGGAATGAATTCTAGGATCAAATTAAAAAAATATTTAATTAATAAAGGGGTTCCCGAACATGAAAGAGATAGAATTTCTTTGTTAACTACAGATGATCAAGTTTTATGGGTAGTAGGCGTTGGAATTAGCGAAGTGTTAAGAGTAAAAGATAATTCAGGTTATATTATTAAAGTAAGTTGAGGTTTTAACTAGATGAAAGCTTTAGATGAAAAGACAAAAGATTTAAAAGTTTTATTTACTAGCGATCAAATTCAGGCAAGAATAAAAGAAATAGCTGAAAAAATTAATAAAGATTTTGTAGATAGTGAAGAACTCGTTGTTGTTTGTACTCTAATGGGTGCGGTTCTTTTTACATCTGATTTGATAAGGCATGTTAATGTTCCTGTTAAATTAGAATTTGTTAAGTTATCCAGCTATGGAGACTCTACAACTTCTTCAGGGAGGGTAAAACCTGTTGATTTAACTCTGCCTAGCCTTGAAGATAAAGATGTTTTGCTGGTTGAAGATATAGTTGATACCGGATTAACTGCAAACTTTCTTTTGGATTACGTAAAAATGCAACATAAGGCTAAAAGAGTGAAGTTTGTTTCTATGTTGGATAAAGTTTGTGCAAGAAAGTATCCTGTACAGATAGATTATGCAGGTTTTGAAGTTGATGATAAGTTTGTTGTTGGCTATGGACTTGACCACAAAGGCTTTTTAAGAAATTTGCCTTATATTGGATATTTCCCATTACCGTCGTAGAGTTCATCTTCATTATCACCCGCAGATTGCTTCAAATTTACAGCTTTTACACTTTTGTCCAGGATTTCTGACAAAATCATATGTATTAACTATATTATTAATGACATTAAGCATTGTCTGCTCGTATTCAACAGACTGCTCTTTAGAAAAACTTAACGACTTAATCTCTGTATTATCAGAAATTTTTATAAATTGAAACTCTAAATCTTCTTCAGCAAAAGATAAGTTTAAATATTTTTGGCTTTTATGCATTGAATATAGATAAAAGAGGCATTGAAAATTATTATCAAGATTTTTAGGCAAGCTTTTACCTGTTTTCCAATCTGCAATTATATATTTATTTTTTGCTTTGTCATAAAAAAAGGCATCAACTCGACCTTGCAACCAATAATTAGTATCTGCTAGACGAGTTAAAAACTTATATTCTGTAGCTAATGGCTGCTTGCTTAGCATCTCTAAATTAAGACAGGTTTGCCATAACTCTATTATTTTAGGATCAGCATCTTTAAGTAAATGATCAATTTTATGGTCGTTAAGATAATAATACATTAAATTATGAAGATTATTCCCTATGATATTAGATTCTGATAAGGGTTCTAACCAATTAATATTTTTAATATACTGAAAATAATATCGTTTCGGACAGTCCTTCCACATACTTAATTGATGCTGGCTGTATATATTTTCATTCATTTTATTATTTATCTTTAATTTTTATTTCTCATAAATTTTACAAAAAAAAAGCTGACTATGAAAGTCGGCTTAAAACTTCATTGAATAAGTTGAGAGAGAGAGAGTCCATAATTTAGAGAATTCTTTGAATAATAAGTAGGTAGGTAATTATTTTAAACTAATTTAGAATAATAACTTTTACTAATTATTTATTATGAAACTTGATGTTTAATAAATATGTAGTGATAGTTTTATCTAAATTTATTATATATTTAATTTATGATAAGTCTTTTGCTAGTGCTAAATCTTAATTTTGATAATTATTGATATGCTAACTGTTTGTTATTTGATGGTTGTATATATATATAAAAACAAAAAAAGAGAAAAAATTGCTGCTTTTTATTATAAAAAATTAAAATTATTAAATTAGCTTTTAGTTTAAAGGTTTATTCCCATTATTATTTAAATCGTTTCCACATTCCGTACAAAAATTGGATCTGTTGGGTACTATTGTTCTACAATTTAAACATTCCATGGCGACATTCCTTTTATTTTTCGCCTCTAATACCAGCTTTCTCAAATCGCTCAAGAGCTTCTTTTAGCTTCTCATCAGGTGCAACTAAAGAGAGCCTAAAGTACTTATCGCTATATTTACCAAAGGCAATACCAGGTGTCAAAACAACACCGGCTTTGTCAAAAACCATCTTACAGAAACTTTTAGAATCATAATCGCCCGGTACTGGCACCCAAAGATACATAGTTGCTTTTATTTTATCAAGGTTCCAACCCAGTTTATTCAAACCGTCTACCATAAAATCACGTCGTTGTTGATAATTACTGACGATTTCATTAATATAAGGTTGTCCGTGCTTGATTGCCGCAATTCCTGCATCTTGCATTATAGAACAAGTGCCGTAGTCAATATTAGTTTTCATCGCACAGAGAGTTTTGATAAACTCTTTGTTGCCCACAGCATAACCAATTCGCCATCCGGCCATGTTGTAGGTTTTTGAGAATGTATGAAACTCTATAGCAACTTCTTTTGCCCTAGGTATTTCAAAAATACTTATAGGCTTGTACCCGTCAAAGCATATCTCAGAATACGCTAAATCACTACAAAGTAGAATGTTATATTTAATGCAATAATCAACAAGTTTTTCATAAAATTCTCTTGTTGCGATTGCTGCAGTAGGATTATTAGGATAATTTACGAAAAAGATTTTTGCTTTCTTTGCGACTTCTTCAGGTATAGCATCTAAGTCCGGTAAAAAATTATTTTCCTGTTTCAAAGGTATATGATAAACATCCGCGCTAGATATCCAGGTACCTCTAGAGTGAACGGGATAATAAGGATCCGGTACGATGTTAATATCACCGGGGTTGGTATAAGCCATAGCCAAGTGCGCCAAACCTTCTTTTGCGCCTAATAGAGTTTGTATTTCATTTTCAGGATTAATATCAATATTAAATTTTTGTTTTAACCAATCTGCAATTGCTTCTCTAAACATTTGTTTGCCTTTAAAACAAGGATAACCGTGGTTATGTGGTTTTTGTACGCTTTCTATAGCGGCATCAATTACCGGTTGAGGCGTTGCCCCGTCAGGATTTCCCATTCCAAGGTCAATAAAATTAATGCCTTGTTTTCTTGCCTCATCTTTCCATTCATCCAATTCTGCAAAAATATATGTAGGCATATCCTGTAATTTTTTAGATGGTACGATATTAACTTTAGTTTGCATAAATTTCTCCATTTATATTTCTTTTGGGGCAATATAGTTTTAATTTCATCAAATAAATCCAACTACTGCTAGTATTTTAAATAAATTAAAGATCATATTCAATATATTTTTTTAACTGCTGAATTAAACTTTTTGCTCTTTCTTTTACAGTATGATTTCTCAATAATTTATTTTTAGCATTTTTAGAGATATTTTTCCTTAACGACTCATTTTCCAAATAGAAAGAAATTTTATTTAATAAATCATCTTTATCGCTATAAAAAACCAAGTCTTCGCTATCTTTAAAAGATTCTGCGATATCATTTGTGTAGTCACTAATCAAAAAGCCATCGCAGGCAAATGCTTCAAAAATCCGATAATTTATACTGCTAACCCCTTGCGCCATAGTTATATTAAGTATAATAGTCGCTTTCGAATAAACATTTGCAAGTTCTTCTTCATTATTCAAAAACCCTTTATAGCAGTTTTCATAAAAATTTAAATATTTATAATCTAATAAATTATTTTGCTTGATATAGTCTAAACTGGTGTCAAAGTGCTTTTTATAACAATATATAAATAGATTTTCAGGAAATCTTTTAATAATATCACATAATAAATTAATCCTTTTTTTGGTCAAGGGCCTGCCAACAAAGACTATTTTGTCTGATAAATCATAATCATCTAAAAAGCTATCATATTTATAGGCATCCGTATCTATACCAATAGGCAGATAAAAAGAGGTATTATTAAAAACATTTAAATAATGTTTATCCCAGCAGAAAACAATACCATTAGAATCTGAAAGTTTATCAAAAAGTCTGCTATCACCGCCGTGCGAAAAGTTCGACATCGGGTCATCTGCAAAATAGTGAACAACAGGTATATTGCACTCAGATATTATATTTTCAATATCCAAATCCATAAAGTGCGCATAATCATAGCCAATAATAAAATCCGGCTTAAAATCTGCCAGTGTATCCTTATTAAAATCATTTATATGGCATTCTTTAACAATGCAGTTGTTGTGTTCAAGACCTTTTAAAAAGCCTTTAATTATCAAAGACCCTGCTATACTGACCGGAATTAAACCCCATACTTTATACAACTGATACTAGCTCCACTTGCTTCTAAGTACTTTTAAATTTATAAATATTTTTACAGCTTCATTTATAATAAAATCACGAACTTCCTGAGTTGTATCTTCATTATAGGTATGAACAGTTAGGTTTCTTTCAAAAGTACATTTAAGACAATTAATAATTTCAGCTCTCACAGCTTTTTTTAAAGCTAAATCTTTTTTTACAGTATCTTTCAACTCTTGTTGAGTGCTTTCTGCCAAGGAGTCTAAAGCTTTATTAAATTGTTCAAAATTTTTGATGATTCTTTCGTTTTGTGCCATATTTTAAAGTCTCTGCAACTATTTCTATTTAAGTTTATCAGATTTTTATGAAAATTAATCAATTTTTACAGTAATTTATTTACTTTCAAGTAGGGGGTCCTGAGTAGTTACAATTAAAGTCGCTCGGCTTTTATAACTAACCGCCGGCAACGTCTAAGGATTTTATCTCCAGCTTAACTTTGCTGCCAAGGTGATTATCAATAACTTTTATCAGATCATTACTGGTGTTTACCCAGAAATTTTGGTTAGTTAATATTTTTAAAGGAGTACCATCATTTTCAATATTGAATATTACAGGATCGCTGCCTTTATACTTAACTATAATATCCTTCAATAACATAATATCTTCAAATTTAGCCTGTTTATCCAAAATAAAGTTTACGAGATTACAATTTTCCACTCTTGTTACTTTACTCGTAATAATGCTTGCTGTTAGTTCTTCATCACCTCTAAATTGAACCTTGCCACTTATTATTACTTTTAATTCGGGTTCAAGACAGGAGTTATATTCGTTTAGTATTTCTTGGTAGGCAACAAAATCCACGTTACCTGTTAAATCTTCGAGTGAACCCACTTTTAGTATTTTATTTGTTTTTGTTGTTATTTGCCTAATACTGCTTATAAGCCCACAAACTGTTACCATAGAGCCTTCTTTTAAATCCTGAAGCTCACTGACTTTATGAGTAGTCAAAAATGGCAGATGATCTTTAATACTTGAAAGAGGATGACTTGTAACATAAAATCCTAAAAGCTCTTTTTCAAAAGCTTGAATTTCACTGTCTGTAAACTCTTCTTCTGTACCGGTCAAAGAAAATTGAACAGATTCTACTGTTGCAGCATCACCCATTGCTGCAAAAAGATTCATTTGTCCTCTTTCTTTCATTTCTTTTTCTTTAGAAACAGAAGAAATAACTGATTCTATATTTTCATAAACCTGCTTACGACTTTTTTCTATACCGCTAAATGTACCTGATCTTACAAGACTTTCTAATGTTCGTTTGTTCAGGGCTTTCATATCAACTTTTAAGCAAAAATCATAAAAGCTTTGATATAATTCTTCTTGCCTTTTAAGTACTATTTCTTCTATAACACCTAAACCTACATTTTTTATAGATCCTAAGCCAAAACGAATACTGTCACCGTCAGGGGTAAAGTCCGCACCTGAATAATTTATATCAGGAGGAAGTACATTTATACCTTGCTTTTGGGATTCTGCCATATAGAGCTGAGTCTTTTCCTGATTAGTTTTTACACTAGAAAGTAATGCAGATAAATATTCAACAGGATAATGGCACTTTAAATAAGCGGTTACATATGCTAAAAAAGCATAAGCCGCAGAGTGAGATCGGTTAAAGCAATATGCCGCGAATTCTGTCATAGTATCAAACAAGTCTTTTGCAATGGATTCATCGACATTATTTTCTTTTGCACCATTTAAAAATAAACTTTTTTGCTTTTCCATTTCTTCGGCTTTTTTCTTACCCATTGCTCGCCTTAAAATATCTGCTTGTCCCAGCGAATAGTTGGCAAGCACTTGAGCAATTTGCATTATCTGTTCTTGATAAACAATTGTTCCGTAGGTATCGCCTAAAATAGGCTCTAAGCTTGCATGTTGATATTCAACAACAGCACGGCCGTGCTTTCTTTGTACAAAGTCTTTTACCATACCAGAGTTTAACGGACCCGGCCTAAATAAAGCAACTAGCGCACCCAAATCTTCAAATGTAGAAGGTTTTAAATCTCTTACCAATAATTTCATCCCATTAGATTCCAGCTGAAATACTCCATCAGTATCTCCTTTTGAGAGCATTTCATAGACAGGCTCATCATCCAATGGAATTTTGTCCATTGCAACTTCTATGCCTTTTCTTTGCTTGATAAGCTGTATTGTCTGATCAATGATTGTAAGGTTTCTAAGACCCAAAAAGTCCATTTTTAACAATCCGAGCTTTTCTAAGTCGGACATTGGATAACCGGTGATTATGATTCCTTCTTTTGAGCGTTGTACCGGAACTAAGTCTGATAACGGACATTTAGAAATAATTACACCAGCAGCGTGAGTACCTATATTAAACTTAATTCCTTCTATAGATTTTGCAAGGTCAACAAGTTCTTTTACTTTTGGATCAGAATCATATGCTTTTCTTAAATCCATGCCTTCTTCAAGAGCGTCATCAATTTTAATTTTAGGTACTGCTGGAATCATCTTTGCCAGTCTGTCAGAATCTGAATAGGGCATTTCTAATACTCGTGCAACACCTTTCATTGCAGCTCTTGCAGCTAGCGTACCAAATGTAATAATTTGACAAACCTTATCTTCGCCATACTTTTGAGATACATAGTCAATTACTTTTTCTCTACGCTCAATACAAAAATCTATATCGACGTCGGGCATGCTTACTCTTTCAGGGTTTAAAAATCTTTCAAAAAGGAGGTTGTGCTCAATCGGGTCAATATTTGTAATATCCAAAACATAAGCAACAATACTCCCCGCTGCCGAACCCCTACCCGGTCCTACAGGAATATTATTATCTACAGCAAATTTGATAAAATCCCAAACAATTAAGAAATAGGCTGAAAATCCCATATCTTGAATAATTTTTAATTCATACTGCAATCGCTCTTCAAGCTTCGGCGTTACTTCGCCGTATTTTCGCTCCAGACCTTCTCTGGAAATATGGTTTAAGTATGATTCTATTGTATGATTTGGTGGTATAGGAAAGTCAGGCAACAAAGATGTGCCCATATCTATTATTAAATTACACTTGTCCGCAACTTCTACCGTATTATCGATTGCCTGATAAAAAGTATCATCATCAAGTGTATAAAATGTTTGTCTAAGCTCGTCTACTGTTTTTATATAAAATTGATCATTCGGAAATTTAAATCTACCCGGGTCGTTTTTAGATTTATTTGTTTGCAGACATAATAATATATCATGGCAAACAGCATCTTCAGCGCGTGTATAATGGCTATCATTTGTTATAACCATCTTAATATCAAGCTCTTTAGCTATTTTTATAAGTTCTGGATTAACTCTTTTCTGCTCTTCCATACCATGATCTTGGAGTTCAATATAATAATCTTTTCCAAACTGGTCTTTATAATATTGTGCTCTTTCTTTAGCTTTTTCCGGCATGCCTTTTAGTATAAACTGGCTCAGCTCGCCGCCTAAACATGCAGAAAGGCAAATTATACCGTCTTTGTGATCCTCTATATATTCGTGGTTAATCCTCGGCTTATAGTAAAATCCATCTACGTGCGCAATACTTACCATTTTTACAAGATTTTTGTAGCCGTTATTATTTTTTGCTAACAAAACAAGGTGGTAATTATAATGCTTATCAGGTGTTTTTTCAGTTATATCACCTTCTATTACATAGAATTCACAACCAATAATAGGCTTTATACCCTGTTCTTTAGCAGTCCTATAAAGTTCAATAGAGCCATACATTAAACCGTGATCTGTTATGGCAGCTGCCGGCATGTTATTTTCTTTTGCAAAGCTTACCAGTTCTTTTATTCTGGTGGCACCATCAAGCAAACTATACTCTGTATGAACATGGAGAGGTACGTATTGTCGCAATTTTTAATCCTTACATAGAGCAATTTTTACCCAGTAGTATTTTATTACTTATTAAAAGTTTAAAATAAAAGGTTACCTAAGTAAAGCTGTGATTAAGAGATATTAGCAAGTAGTAATGCAGTAGGTAATTTAGCTTATGAAAAAATTTAAATTAACGGTTAGAATATATATATTAAATAGGTGAATACTACTTGGGGATAAATATGAAAGCTTATTACTTAAATTCAAACACAAAGAATAAAACCAATAAATTAATATCTATAGCGTTGCTATTCTTACTTATAGCAAATAGTGCAAATGTTAATGTTTTGGCCATGGACAATCAAGAGCAGGCTAATGAATACGGTAATATAGCACATCAGGCATATAAAAAAAGAGATTTTAAAACTGCAGGTGAGTACTACGAAAAAGCTTATAAAGAATACCAAATACCCGCCTTTAAAAGAAATTACATTACGGCATATCTTAGTTATTCTTTTGATTTAGCTAATGATAGAAAGTTTGAAGATTCAATAAAGTATTGTAATAAGGTTCTTGAAGAACAGCCCAATAACCCTAATGCAAAAGAACTAATGGCGGACATTTTATTAGCCAGGGCAGCTGATTATTTTTATATTGGAAATCTCGATGCTGCAAAGCAAACAACACAAGCATCCTTAACCTATGCCACTCTTGAAGAGCAAAAGCAAAGTGCAAATGAGCTGTTAGCTCAAATAGAATCCTCTATAAAAAGTGGTCAACAGCCGGTCCCCAAATATCAAGCCCAACCTGATAGTTCTATACCAGATTCTGTCAACAGAATGGAAACAAAAGTATTTGGACAGGCAAATAATAAACTGGCTCTAATGGACAGAATAAAAATATTAGAAACTCAAGTGCTTGGTCAAAGTTTTGATCAAGAAGGCTTAATTATACGTGTTGATAGACTAAAAAGAGCTTTAATCCCCGAAGAAGTTTCACACTTAGCGGGCAACCCCGAAAACTATATCCAGGAGATTTATGAGCAAAGCAAAGGTCAGGTAAATGTATTCGGCTACATGCCGATAAAGGTTTATATTAGCAGGGCAAAGGTTAAGCCTTATCACAAATCATACGAAAAAGCCGTAAGAGAAGCCCTTAAAGAGTGGGAAAAAGCAAGTAATAATAAGTTAAAATTTTCTGTTCTCTACGACCCGCAAAAAGCTGATATTTATGTCACCTGGCAAGAGTCATTTGAAGATTTTGCTTGGCGCCCAATGTTAAAGACCGATGATATTGCCGCTAAAAAGAAAAAAATGCAATATCAAAAGGCAAATATGCTTGTTCGCACGGGTTCGATGATTGCAATGCTCGCAGGGGGACTATTAGGAGTTCCGGTTGTAGGCACTTTGGGTTATGCCGGAGGCTCGGTTGCATCACCTGTATTGCAGTATAAGGCTTATGGCACTAATGTTAAAGATAACAACATTAAAATAAACACAAAGGTAACCGAGGGCCTAACTAAAGAGCAGGCAAAACAAAAGATAAAGCAAATCGCCATGCACCAGATAGGTCATGCCATAGGCATATACGGCCACAGTCCTGACCCTAATGATATAATGTATAGAGATTTTACGGCTAATTCTATATCCAAGCGCGACGAAAACACAATTCAAGAGATATACAGAAGGGTTAAATTCAAAAAGAAAAAGAGTATTTTTTCTGTGTTTAAAAAGGAAAAACCTTCTACAGAAGAGAATACCGTCGAGCAAAAGCAACCAAGCAATAAAGCTGGTAATGAACAATAAAACTTAGGAGCCCTCCGCGCCACGGTCGCTTCGTTAGAGGCAGTGACCTTGGCACTGCCTCTAATAATCTGCCAAATTGTTGAAAGCTTTAAATTCTTTTACGGTAGTTTTATTCTTTTTATATTTTTTATCCTTTTAAAATTTAAATAAAAAATACATTAAACTTATAAATATTAATGAACCTCCCCGACCCTTGGGTCGGGGTATCTAAGGGAGACCCTCGAATAGTTTGAGCTGGCCTTTGTATATCTTTTCATATTTTTTGCCTTGAT
>JANQLL010000211.1 GCA_028280605.1 Candidatus Gastranaerophilales bacterium | reverse complement strand
TAGAAAAAAGTAGACGAATAAGACCTGGAGATTTTGTAGTTTTGAAAAATATTAATATAAAAGTTTACGATCCCTTGGACATATTTGGTATTATACAAGGTTCTAGGCTTTTAAATAAATAATTATTATATTCTTATTTAGAATTTAAATTTCTTTTTTATGAATTAATAATAAAATATATTATAGAACCTATTTGATGGAATCGGTAGACATGTTGGACTTAAAATCCAATGCTTTTTTGGCGTAAGGGTTCAAGTCCCTTAATAGGTATGTTGGTGGAATACTTTTTTTTAAAATTACTACAAATATTTAAAATTGTTGTGAAATCTACGGAAAGGGTCAATAACCCGTTCCAAATTATGGTCCAAATTATGATAAAATCTTCAAATATTGAAATATTAAGTATTAAGTGGATTTTTATAGGATTTGTTTTATTAGAGGTTATTTCGACTGTTTTGTTTGTTAGTTACATGCGAAATTATATGTGAAAAAAACATAAAAGAAGATCAGGTGATAATCTTGCATGAAGTTTTTTACATAATGTTACTATTAAGTATATTTATAACTGTTTTTTAGCTTTTCCTTTAGTACTATTTAATAGTTACTTATTATTAAACATTTACATTTTTGTTTTTATTATGTATTATTGTACAAGTGTTATGACTATTATCGGATGCCCTTTAATCATAGTAGTTTTGTTGTATATATATTTAAATATATTTATCATAAAACAAAAGACATTAAGATCTACAGGATGTTTATTTGGTGACTTTGAACTGGATTGGTTAGAATTTCCTTTTTTATTTTCTAACATTAGGGGTTATTTTATTTTTTATCCAGCATACAAATGTATAAGTCTTATTTATTATATTATAAATTTTGACAACGAATACGAGATATTGCTAAAAGATGTCGGATTAGGTAATTGTTATTTTTGTGCTATACCCCAGCAACTTAAAACAAACCTTTAGATTCGTCATACTAATAATTTGTTGCAATATTTTAGGTTTATTAATAATAATAATCTGTTTTTTTACAGAAAAAATTGTTATACATAATATTGGATATTGACTGGTTCGCTGTAAAAACCGGAATTGCAGGTTATATAGTTCTAAATTACATTTTATAAAAGATAAGTATATGTTATAACTAGTAGTTCAAAGAATAATACTTGAATAGGCAAACAGTTCTTAGGGGATGGAGAGCAATACGCTTCTGAAATAAATCTTAATTGCCCAAATCTAGAATTTAGAAAGGTAAGCGATAATACTATTAAACAAATTGAAAATCAAGATTATAATTTTGATATAATCAAAACTATAGTTGATTGTTCTTGGGAAAATGAGTAATAATTCTAAATTTCTAAATTTATAGATTAGAATTTAATTTTTGATAATGTTTAATTTGGGGGTTTCCTCTTTTAATTTTAATTTTATTATTTTCTTTATTAAAGATAAAATATTTTTAGCAAGTATAGTTAAAGTTTAATGCTAGTATAATATGAATTTGTGTTAAACCTATTTTTTTTTAAATAATTTAAGGTTTTGTGCAATTTAACGCTAGCAATAATATAAAATTAGATAAGGTAGGTTTAATGGCAAAATCTTAAATTTGTGACTTTAGAGTTATGGGTTTGATTCCCAATTTATCTACCCAAGGGAAAATAATTTAATCAGTAAAATGTTGGTCTTCAAAACCATTCATGTGAGTGCAAATCTCACTTTTCCTGTAAAAAGAGAAAGTGGCCGAGCGGTTAAAGGCGGTGGGCTGTAAACCCATTGGTATATA